>NZ_JBFAOU010000006.1:0-111440 GCF_040675365.1 Catellatospora sp. NPDC049609
ACCCCTGGACCGGCGCCGCTGGACCGGCGCCGCCGGACACGGTCAGACCGGTCGGCCCGGGGGCTGGACGCGGTCGAGTTCCATGGCGTAGTCGGCGCCGTAGATGCGCAGCTGGGAGCTGGTGCACGTGTAGTTGTCGGGCGTGGTGATCCAGATGAGGTTCTCCCGGTCCCGGACCTTCCCGTTGATCTTCCAGGTGATGGTGCCGGTCGAGCGCGGGTTGCTGTAGTTGATGACGTCGTCGCCTGCCTGGTAGCTGATCGTGTGGGTGCCGTTCATGATCACCTCGTACCGGTCGCCGTTGGCGACGCCCCTGAGGGTCACCTTGCGCACGATCACCACCGTGCCGTCGGCACGGAAGTCCATCGTCGAGCCCGCCCCCTTGACCTGCACCTTCACCCCGTAGATGTCGGAGTAGTCGGTGTACGAGGTCTCGTTCCAGCGGCCGATCAGGCAGCGCGCGGGGGAGACGGGGCTCGGCGACGGGGCGGCCGCGGCGGGACTGCGGCTGGGCGAGGCGGACGGCGACGGCGCGCCCGGCCGGTCGCGGGTCGCCAGGTACGCCGCCGCGCCGCCGGTCAGGCACACCACCAGCACGACGACGAGCAGCACCACGCCGATGACGACGGGCACGGTCCAATCACGACGCGGTTCGGGTTGCATCGGCACAGCATCGCCAATGGGATCCGCCGCGGCAAGACCGGTGCCGGATCAGACCGGGCGGCCGGGGGGCAGGATGCGGTCGGCCTCCACGGCGAAGTTCTCGCCGTAGAGGCGCAGCTTGTCGCCCTTGCAGGTGTACCGCTCGGGGTCGAGGGTGGAGCTGAGGTTCTGCCGGCCGCGGGTGCTGCCGTTGACCTTCCAGGTGGTGGTGCCGGTCGCCCGCACGTTGCTGTAGTGGATCATCTTGTCGTCGGCCTCGTAGCTGATGGTGATCGTGCCGTTGTGGATCACCTCGTAACGGTCGCCGCTGCTGGTGCCCCTGCGGGTCGTCTTGTGTACGGCGACCAGGGTGCCGTCGGCGCGGAAGTCGAACAGTGCGCCGGAGCCGGTGAGCTGGACGTTCGCGCCGTAGATGTCGGCGTTGCCGGTGTACGACGTCTCCTTCCACCGGCCGACCAGGCAGCGGGCGGGCGACGCCGGGCTCGGCGATGGGGCGGCCGCGGCGGGGCTGGGGCTGCGGCTGGGCGAGGCGGCGGCCACCGGGGCGGGATCACCGCGACGGGCCAGCAGGTAGGCCGCGGCGCCGCCGGCGACGCACAGCACCAGGACGAGCACCAGCAACACCGCGCCCACGATGACGGGCACGGTCCAATCGCGACCCTTGTCCGGCTGCATCAGCCCAGCATCGCCAATGAAACCGATCGCGGCAAGGCTCCGGTTGCTCACATCGCGTCACCGCACTCCATACTGGATCCCCGGTTCGGAACGGGGCCCGTCCAGAAGGCGCGGCACGTTCCGCAGGCAGCGACGTGGTGGAGGATGAGATGGCAGACACCTGGGTCGGGGCCACCGCCAAGCAGATCGCGCGCGCGGTCCGCCGTGGCGACACGTCGGCCACGCAGGTCGTCGCGGACCACCTCGACTATCTGAACAGGACGGACCCCGTCGTCGCGGCGTTTCGCACGGTGCGCTCGGCCGAGGCCGCCGCGGAGGCGGAGAAGGTCGACGACCAGGGCGACATGGGCAACCTGCCGCTGGCCGGGGTGCCGATCGCGGTCAAGGAGAACACCCCGGTCGCGGGCCTGCCGACGTGGCACGGCTCCGCGGGCGCCCGGCAGACCGTGGCCGAGGAGGACCACGAGCTGGTACGCAGGCTGCGCGGCGCGGGTGCGGTGGTCATCGGCACGACCCGGATGTCCGAGCTGGGGCTGTGGGGCGTGACCGACGACGACTCGGCGGTGACGCGCAACCCGTGGGCGCTGGAGCGCACGCCCGGCGGCTCGTCCGGCGGCTCGGCCGCCGCGGTGGCCGCGGGCCTGGTGCCGATCGCGCACGCCAACGACGGGCTGGGCTCGATCCGCATCCCGGCCGCCTGCTGCGGCCTGATCGGGCTCAAGCCGGGTCGCGGCGTGCTGCCGGTGAACATGGGCGCCGACGACTGGTTCGGCCTGGTCGAGCACGGGGTGCTGGCCACCACGGTGGCCGACGCCGCGCTCGGCCACGCGGTGCTGGCCGGGCGCACGCCGCAGCCGCTGAGCCAGCCGGGCCGGCTGCGCATCGCGGTGTCGCTGCGCTCGCCGGTGGCCGGGGCGAGCGCCGACGCGGCGAACCGGGCGGCGGTGAGCGACGCCACCCGGCTGCTGGTCGAGTGCGGCCACGACCTGCTGACCGCGGATCCGGTGTACCCGGCCTCGCTGGGCCTGCGGGGCCTGGCGACCTGGTTCGCGGCCGGGTATCGCGACGCGGAGGCGGCCGGGGTGGACCGGGCGAAGCTGCAGAAGCGCAGCCGCCGGCTGATCGCGGCGGGCGCGTGGGCGTGGCGGCGCGGGCTGGTGCGCGAGCAGGACCGCACCGACTTCCGCACCCGCAGCCTGGGCTTCTTCGTCGACAACGGGGTGGACCTGCTGCTCACGCCGGTGCTGACGGGGCCGCCGCTGCGCGCCGCGCAGTGGCACCGGCGCGGCTGGCTGCCGAACGTGGCGGCGCAGGTGCGCAACGCCCCGTTCGCGGCGCCGTGGAACATCACCGGGTTCCCGGCGCTGACCCTGCCGGTCGGCGTACGCCCCGACGGCCTGCCCGCGGCGGTGCAGCTGGTCGGCCCGCCCGGCACCGAGCTGCTGCTGCTGGCGGTCGCGGGTCAGCTCGAACTGGCCGCACCCTGGCGCCGCCACGCCCCGGGCTTCCCCCGCCCGAACTGAGCCCCTGACCGAAGCTCGGCCCGCGCTGCCCCGGCGGCGTGGGCCGAGCGCTGATCTGCGAGCCGGCCCGTGCTGTCCTGGCGAGGCGTTGATCTGTGAGGAAGATCGGCCGAGGCCCGTGGGGCGGTGGGGCGGGTCGTGGTGGCACGATCGGCGTGTGACACCTGAGCTGGTCAGCCTGGCTGATATCGAGGCGGCGCGCGAGCGCCTGCGTTCCGTCGTACGCACCACCCCGGTCGAGCCGTGCCGGCCGCTGTCCGCGAAGCTCGGCGGGCCGACCTGGCTGAAGTGCGAGAACCTGCAGCGCGCCGGGTCGTACAAGGTGCGCGGCGCGTACGTGCGGATCTCCCGGCTGAGCGAGCAGGAGCGGGCGCGGGGCGTGGTCGCGGCCAGCGCGGGCAACCACGCCCAGGGCGTCGCGCTCGCGGCAGGGCTGTGCAAGACCAAGGCCACCGTGTTCATGCCGGTGGGCGCCCCGCTGCCGAAGGTCGCCGCGACCAAGGGGTACGGCGCGCGCATCGAGCTGATCGGCAGCACGGTCGACGAGGCGCTGGTCGCCGCGCAGGAGTTCGCCGAGCGCACGGGGGCGGTGTTCATCCACCCGTTCGACCACCCGGACGTCATCGCCGGGCAGGGCACGGTCGGGCTGGAGATCCTGGAGCAGGTCCCCGAGGCACAGACCATCATCACCGGCATCGGCGGCGGCGGGCTGATCTCGGGCCTGGCCGTGGCGGCCAAGGCGCTGCGCCCCGACATCACCGTGATCGGCGTACAGGCCGCCGGTGCGGCGGCGGTCCCGCCCGCGCTGCGGGCCGGGCGCCCCGTGCGCATCCCGAACGTCGCCACGATCGCCGACGGCATCGCGGTGGGGCGCTGCGGCGACCTCACCTTCGCCCACATCAGCAAGCTCGTCGACGAGGTCGTCACGGTCACCGACGAGGAGATCTCGCGGGCGCTGCTGATGCTGCTGGAGCGGGGCAAGCTGGTCGCCGAGCCGGCCGGCTCGGTCGGCGTGGCCGCGCTGCTGGCGGGGAAGGTGGAGGTGCGCACCCCGGCGGTCGCGGTGGTGTCCGGCGGCAACATCGACCCGCTGCTGCTGCTGCGGGTGATCGAGCACGGCCTCAGCGCGGCCGGGCGCTACCTGCACGTCAACGTGCGCTGCGCGGACCGGCCGGGGCAGCTCGCCGCGCTGCTCAGCCTGATCGCCGAGCTGCGGGCCAACGTGCTCGACGTGGCCCACCAGCGCCACGACCCGCGGCTGCACCTGGGCGAGGTCGAGGTGGAGCTGAGCGTGGAGACGCGCGGCGCGGAGCACTCCGACCAGCTCGTCACCGCGCTGCGTGGCGCCGGCTACCAGGTGGACGTGGGCACTCCGTTCAGCTGAGACCCCTTCATGATCGAAGCTCCGTGTACGCGGCCGGGGGCGGCGTGCACGGAGCTCCGGTCACGGGAACGGGCGGGTGTCAGCCGCCGAAGGCCTCGAACGAGACGATGGTCACCTTGATGTCGTGGCCGCTGGGCGCGGTGTAGGTGACGGTCTGCCCCTTGCGGGCGCCGGTGATGGCCTGGCCGAGCGCCGACTCGGGCGAGTAGACGGTGAGGTCCGTGGTGGCCGCGATCTCGCGCGAGCCCAGCAGGAACGTCTCGGTGTCCTCGGTGTCGTCGTCGAAGTAGATGGTGACCACGCTGCCGACGGAGACGGCGTCTCCCTTGGGCGCCTCGCCGACACGCGCCACGCGGAGCAGCTCCTGCAACTGGCGGATGCGCCCCTCGGCCTTGCCCTGCTCCTCGCGCGCGGCGTGGTAGCCGCCGTTCTCCCGGAGATCGCCCTCTTCGCGGCGGGCGTTGATCTCCGCGGCCATCGCGGGGCGGGCGGCGATGAGCTCGTTGAGCTCGGCCTGGAGCCGGTCGTACGCGTCCTGGGACAGCCAGGTGGCATCAGTCGTGGACACGGGCGTTCTCCTCAGGTCTTACGGGTTCTGGGACTCATGCGGGGCGGTGCGTCGACCGCCGGCGCCAAAGAGGTAACCGCCTCCTTGAGCGCGATGGGCGAAGTTACCAACCTACCAGCGGATCAGGCGGGGTGGCAGCCCTTAACCTCACCGGTCACCGGGCGGGCCGTGGTCACGAGGCGGTGCGTGACCATCGTGCGTTCCGGCTCCGGGCCGGGCCGCACGGCGACCTCCTGCTGACCGACCTCGGCGCCGTTCTTGTCTCTGGCCCGGACGAGGCACACGGCCTCGCCGTCGGCCGGCATCCGGATCAGGAAGGTCACCACGACCTGCGTGTCGGTGATCTCGTCGAACTTGGTGACCGACGCTGTGTAGTCTCCGTCACCGTACGCGCTGTAGAGGCGTACCCCGATCAGAGTGAAGACCAGGGCGGCCACCGCCGCCAGGGCCAGCACGGCGGGGCGGGAGAGGCCGCGGCGTTCGCGCCGGCGTCCGTAACGCCCGGCCGGCCACGGCGCGCGCTCGGCCACCTGGCCGGCGGCGGTGTCGGTGGAGGTCTCGGTCACCGGTGGGGGTCCTTCGCTAGGCGTGTCGGAGGCGTGAGGAACACTGTTGGGGTCGATTCTCGCACGTGGGGAGAGCACGGTGACGCAGCGGCTGCGACTGATGGCGGTGCACGCGCACCCGGACGACGAGTCGTCCAAGGGTGCCGCGACGATGGCACGTTACGTCCGGGAGGGCGCGGACGTGCTGGTCGTCACGTGTACCGGCGGCGAGCGGGGCGACGTGCTGAACCCGAAACTGGACCGCCCGGAGGTCTGGGAGAACATCGCCGAGATCCGCCGCGCCGAGATGGCCGCGGCCCGCGACATCCTCGGCGTGGACCAGGCCTGGCTGGGCTTCGTCGACTCGGGCTGGATCGAGGGCTACGACCCCGCCGACCCGTCCGGCCTGCCCGAGGGCTGCTTCGCCCGGGTGCCGGTCGAGGAGGCGGCGGCGCCGCTGGTCAAGCTGATCCGCGAGTTCCGGCCGCAGGTCGTGCTGACCTACGACGAGGAGGGCGGCTACCCGCACCCCGACCACATCCAGACCCACCTGATCTCGATGGCCGCGATCGAGGCCGCGGCCGACCCGGCGCGGTTCGGCGAGTTCGGCGAGGCGTGGGACGTGCCGAAGGTCTACTACCACATCAGCTTCACCAAGGTGAAGTTCACCGCCCTGCACGAGGGCATGCTGGCCGCCGGGCTGGAGTCGCCCTACGGCGAGCGGCTCAACGACGACTGGCAGGGCGACAAGTCGCCGCGGATCACCACCCGGGTGCCCTGCGGCGAGTACTTCGAGCTGCGCGACGACGCGCTGCGCGCGCACGCGACCCAGATCGACCCCGACGGTCCCTGGTTCCGCGCGCCGCTGACCGTGCAGCGCACGTCCTGGCCGACCGAGGACTACCAGCTGGTCCGGTCCACGGTGGCCACCGCGATCCCCGAGGAAGACCTGTTCGCCGGCGTACGCGAGCCGGCGCGGACGGATAGGTGAGGCAGATGCTGGAGTTCCTGGCCGACAACAACTTCGGTGACACCCGGTCCGGCGACGGCCTCGCCGGACCGATGGCGCTGCTGTTGATCCTGCTCCTGGCCGCCGCAACTGTTTTCCTGATTCGCAACATGAATCAGCGACTCAAGCGGTTGCCCGAGACGTTCGATTCGGCGAGCATGAGTGACGGCGCGCCGACGGACCTGCCCGCCGTGCCGGACCCTCGCTGAGGCGGAGCGAGATGACCCCGGCCCGGGGCGGTGCCGTCCGGCCGGAGAGCACGTGGCCTTGCTGAAGGCGACCGCCCTCCGCCGCACGTGCGCTCGGACAGGGGGCACCAGATGGGCAGTTGGCTGACGCGTGCGGTGGACGGGCTGTATCGCCGGTCCGGCGCCGCTTCGCTGACGTCACGTGCCCGCGCCGTCATCACCGTCCTGGTGGTGGCCGGGGTGCTGGTGGCCGGGATCGGCCTGATCCTCGGCGTGCACGAGGGCGACCTCGCGCAGCTCCTGCTCCTCATCGGGCTCATCACCCTGGCGCACCTGTTCGGCCTGCGCATGCGGGTCGGCTCCACCAGCATCGACGTCGACTGGGGCGAGGCCGCGCTGATCGTGGGCTTCATCCTGGTCCCGGTGTCCTGGGTGCCGGCCGCCGCGGGCGCCGGCGTGCTGCTGGCCAAACCCGTGGTGTCGCTGGTCTCCGGCAACCGCACCAGTCCGATCGAGACGGTCCGGGCGGCCGCCTCGCTGACCCTGTCCGCCGGGTTCGCGGCGCTGGTCGTGTGGGGCAGCGGGGTGGCGGTGCTGCCGATGTCGGCGCAGGCCGCCGCGGTGGTGGTGCTGGCCGCGCTGACCTACCTGCTCACCAGCGCCGGCCTGCTCGCGGTGCACCTGGCCGTGCGCGACGGGCAGTCCATGGTGGGCGTGGTGTGGCAGGCGCTGCGCGGCACCCCCGTGATGATCGTCGGCAACGTGGCGCTGGGCCTGGTCGCCGTGCGGCTGTGGGGCACCAGCTGGCTGTGGGTGCTGCCGCCGCTGCTGTGGCTGCTGCACCAGCTCTACGTGCACCGCGTGCACGAGGACGAGGAGCGCCGCACCTGGCGGGCGTTCGCCATGGCCAGCCGCTCGCTGCACCGGCTGGACGAGGTCGCCGTGGCCCGCGAGGGCCTGCAGGCGGCCCGCGCGCTGTTCCCGGTGCGCGGCGTCGAGCTCACCGTGCTGGGCTCGCAGACCAGGTATCGCTGGTCTTCGCGTACCGGTGACGAGATCCTGATCGATCCGGCGCCGGCGGTGCCCGCGGTGGAGACCGACCGCCTGCCGCCGCTGACCCGGGTGCTGGAGGTGGCCGGCGGCCGGGTGGGCGTGCTCACCCTGCGGCCGCTGCGCCAGCGGGCGTGGGGCCTCAACGACCAGCACCGGCTGGCCGCGTTCGGCGACGCCCTGGCCGCCGCGCTGCACGACGCCGCGACCCACAGCGCCCTGCGCGAGCTGCGCGAACGCACCATGTACGAGTCCCATCACGACCCGCTGACCCGGCTGCTCAACCGCGACGCGCTGATGGACCGCGGCGACGCGGTGCTGCGCGGGCTCGACACGCGTACGCCGGTGGCCCTGCTGCTGCTCGACATGGACCACTTCAAGGAGGTCAACGACACGCTGGGCCACCTCGCCGGGGACGAGCTGCTGCAGACCGCGGCGACGCGGCTGTCGGGCGACGTCGGCCACGGTGAGCTGCTGGCCCGGCTCGGCGGGGACGAGTTCGCGCTGCTGGTGACGGACCTGCCGGGGCTGTCCCCGGATCACGAGGAGGCCGACCGGCTGACCGCGGCCACCGTGGTGGCGCAGCGCCGGGCCCGCATGCTGACCGCCGCCCTGGCCACCCCCACCGAGGTGGCCGGGGTGACGCTGTCGGCGGAGGTCTCCGTCGGGGTGGTGGTGGCCACGGCCGGCGAGTTCGACCTGACCGAGCTGCTGCGCCGCGCCGACATCGCGCTCTACCAGGCGAAGGAGTCGGGGGCGCGGGTCACCGGCTACGACCCGCACCGCGACCGCACCAGCACCGACCGGCTGGCCCTGGTGGCCGAGCTGCGCACCGCCCTGGCCGCCGACGACCAGCTCCACCTCGTCCTGCAGCCGGCGGTCGACCTGCAGACCGGTGCGCCGACCGGCGTCGAGGCGCTGATCCGCTGGCACCACCCGCGCCGCGGCCTGCTCACCCCGAAGCACTTCGTGCGTGCCGTGGAGGCGAGCGACCTGCTGGGCCGGTTCACCCGGCACGTGCTCGACCAGGCGCTGGCGCTGGCGGCGGAGTGGCGGCGCCAGGGTCTGGACGTGCCGGTGGCGGTCAACCTGTCGCCGCGCAGCCTGCTCGACCCGCAGCTGCCCACCGAGGTCGCCGAGCTGCTGCGCCGGCACGGCATGCCGGCCTCGAAGCTGGTCCTGGAGATCACCGAGACGGTCGTGCTGAGCCCGCTGCCCGTCACCGACCAGGTGCTCCGCGAGCTGCGCGAGCTCGGTGTACGGTTCGCGGTCGACGACTTCGGCACCGGGTTCTCGTCGCTGACCTTCCTCACCCGCATCGCGGTCGACGAGCTGAAGGTGGACCGCACCTTCGTGGCGCGGATGGCCGAGTCCAAGCAGGCCGCCGCCATCGTGCAGGCCGTGGTGGACCTGGGCCGCCAGCTCGGCCTGCGGGTGGTGGCGGAGGGCGTGGAGACGGCCGACCAGCGCACCGCCCTGCGCCGGCTGGGCTGCGACGCGGGCCAGGGCTTCCACTTCTCCCGGCCGCTGCCCGCCGACCAGATCACCGACTCGCTGCACGCGCTGGCCAAGGCGGCGCGCCCGGTGCGGCCGGTGCGCCCGAAGACCGGCACCGCGCACCCCTGACCGGGCCATTCGCCGCGACCTATTAGTCCGGTTGCGGGACATTCCGGGCGATATCGTGATCACGTGCCGGTGCAGACCAGCGAAGTCGACCTCTTCTCGGTGCTGTGCTGCCTCGTGGTCGCCGTGCTGGCCGTCGTGCTCGGGCTGACCGTGTTCGGGCGGCGCCGGCGCCGCGCGCAGGGGCGGCCCGACTCCGCCCCGCAGGCGCCCGCCGGCCCGGCCGACCCGTTCGCCGCGTACACCACCCAGCAGCTCAACACGTACGCGAACGCGCAGCTGGTGGCCGTGGACAACGCCGTGCGCACCAGCGAGCAGGAGCTCGGCTTCGCCGTCGCGCAGTACGGCGCCGACGCCGTCACCGCGTACGCCGCCGCGGTCGCCGCCGCGAAGGAGCAGCTGGGCGGGGCGTTCCGGATCCGGCACCAGCTCGACGACGAGCTCCCCGAGGACGAGCCCACCCGCCGCCAGCTGCTGCGCGACATCGTGGACCGCTGCACGGCGGTGGACCGGCGGCTGGACACCGAGGCGGACGCGTTCGAGCGGCTGCGCGCCATGCAGGCCAACGCCGAGGAGCTCAGCGCGAGCCTGACCGCGCGGGCCGGGCAGCTGCGGCAGGCGCTGCCGACCGCGGAGGCCACGCTGACCCGCCTCACCGACCGCTACACCGAGGGTGCGCTGACGCCCATCGCGGGCAACGTCACCGAGGCCACGGCCCGGCTCGACTTCGCCGACGGGCAACTGCACGAGGCCGCGACCGCGCTGGCCGCCGCCGACCGCGGCCGGGCCGCGCTCGCGATCCGGGGCGCGGAGCAGGCCGTCGGCCAGGCGTCGAACCTGCTGGACGCGCTGGACCGGGCCGCCGCCGAGCTGGACGCCGCCGGGGCCAACGTGACCCGGCTGCTGGACGAGGTGCAGGCCGAGGTCGCCGCGGGCAAGGCCGCGCTACAGGCCGCCGACGGCACGGGCGGCGCCGACCGGATGAACCTCGCCGCCGCGGTGGCCCGCGCCGACCAGGTCACCGGCGACGTGCGGGTGCACCTGGCGGGGGCGAGGACCGACCCGCTGGGCATGATGCGCCGCCTGGAGACCGCCGCGGCGGGCCTGGCCGAGGCCATGGGCTCGATGCGCGACGCCGCCGAACGGTCCCAGCACGCCCGCCGCCAGCTCGAACAAGCCCTGTACGCGGCCCGCGCCGCGGTCGGGTCCGCCACCGACTACGTCACCACCCGCCGCGGTGCGGTCGGCTCCACCGCGCGGGCCCGGCTGTCCGAAGCCCACGCCCAGCTCGACCACGCCGAGAACAGCAGCGACCCGGTGACCGCGCTGGCCGCCGCCGAGCGGGCGCACGACCTCGCCTCGCAGGCCGTCGACTCGGCCCGCGACGACGTCGAGCGCTGGTCCTTCCCGTCCGGGTACGGCAGCCCGATGGGCGGCGGCCGGGTGGTCATCGGCGGCCCCGGCGGCTTCGGCACGGCCGCCGCCGGGGGCATGGGCGGGGCCATCCTCGGCGGGATCCTGCTCGACAGCATGCTCGGCGGCGGCACGGGCGGCTTCCGCATCGGCCTCACCAGCGAGGCGAACCACCGGGACGACGCGACGGCCCCCGGGTCGCAGACGGTTCAGGGCCGGTTCGGCGGCCCCAGCACGTGGACGCGACCGGAGAAGTGACAGAGGGGGAGAACACCATGGCGGCACAATCGATCATGGGACGGATCAGCCAGCTGATCCGGGCCAACATCAACGAAGCCATCGACTCGGCCGAGGATCCCCGGCTGATGCTCGACCAGATGGTGCGGGACTACACGGCGAGCATCAGCGAGGCCGAGAACGCCGTGGCGACGACCATCGGCAACCTGCGCCTGCTGGAGTCGGACTCGGCGGAGGCGGCGAAGTCGGCGGCCGAGTGGCAGGTCAAGGCCCAGGCCGCCAGTGCCAAGGCGGACCAGATGCGGGCGAAGAGCCCCACCGAGGCGGACAAGTTCGACAACCTCGCCCGGATCGCCATCGGCAAGCAGATCGCGTACGAGAACGACGTCAAGAGCTTCGGTCCGATGATCGCCGAGCAGACGCAGGTCACCGAGCAGCTCAAGCAGGGCGTCGCGCAGATGCGCAGCAAGCTCGAAGAGCTGCGCGGCAAGCGGGACGAGCTGGTCGCCCGCGGCAAGGTCGCCGAAGCGCGCGGCCGGGTCCAGGACGCCGTGCGCAGCGTCGACGTCCTCGACCCCACCAGCGAGATCGCCCGCTTCGAGGAGAAGATCCGCCGCGAGGAGGCCCGCGTCAAGGGCCGGGAGGAGCTGCAGGCCTCCACTCTCGACGCCCAGTTCGAGCAGCTCACCGCCGACGCCCGCGATGACGAGATCGAGTCCCGGCTGGCCGCGATGAAGTCCGGCTCCCGCTGACCGTCAGAGGCGAAGCTCCGGCCCCGCCGTTCCGGCGGCGTCGGGGCTTCGCCCAGGCAGGCCGATGTCCGGTGCGGAGGCGGTGGGGCCTCCCGCATGGACCAGGGTGTGCCAGAGGTACTTGACGAGCTGGAGCACCTCGTCCTCGGTGCCCCACGACGACCAGGCCAGCGGGTCGCGGGCGGCGGCCGCGGCGGCCCGTCCGACGAGCTCGGCGTCCAGCCACCACCGTCCGTCCCCGAACCGCTCGACCACGTGGGCCGCGAACCGCGGCGCCTCGGGTCCGCGGAAGTCCGGCCCGAACCGCGCCGGGTGCAGCTCGAACCCGGCATGCCATTCGAGTGCGATGCCGCAGCGGGCGGCCAGCTCGGTGAGCAGGTCGCCGCTGGGCGTGTCCCGGAAGCTCGGGTCGAGCACCAGCGCCTCGGCGTCGGCCGCCAGGTCCACCGGACCGTGCACCTGGGCTTCGAGGTAGTCGTCGAGCGCGCGTCCCGGCTCGCGCGACGGCACGTGGTCTGCGAGTCCGCGCAGCATCGCGAGCGGGTCCACCCCCGCGCGCCCGAGCGTCACGCCGGTCTCGCGGGCCTGCTCGACCAGGCCGGCGAGGACGCACTCGAAGGCCTCCAGGGTGCCCACGTCGGCCGGGCCGAGATGGCTGTCGCCGACGGTGAACGTGCTGCGCGCGCTCACCTCCGGGCGCAGCCGTACGTGGCACGACCCGAACCGGGGCGACGCGCCGTCGGGGTGGGCGAGCAGGTTCAGGCCGCCGTACAGCGGGCGCTCGGCGGGCAGGACGTCCGGGCCGTGATACGCCGTGCCGAACAGCGCCTGCTCCCAGCGGTCCCGGAAGCCACCGAGGAACGCGGTGCGGCTGCCGTTGGTGACACCGGTCTCGAACTGGCTGCGGTAGCGGCCGTCGGCCGCCATCGACTCGGCGACGGTGCGCCCGTCGGCGAGCAGCCGGTCGGGGTGGAAGTTCAGGGTGACCCGGCCGTGCGCGCGTACGTTCGCGATCAGCTCGGCGACGTCCGGCACACCCGCCAGCCGTTCCAGCGCCTCCGTGCGCCGCTTGTCCGCGTACGCCGTCACGTGGTCTAGTGCCGCCAGCTGCGCCGACGTCAGCATGTCGCGTTGATCCGTCCCGCCCGTCATGGGCGCGACCCCATCACACCTTTGCGCCGCGGGCAACGCTGTTTGGGGGTGGGGTGGTTCGTGGGTGGTGAAGATCGCTGTCTCGGGTCAGGAAGTCAGGTCGGACTCCACGTGCTGACCGGAAACGGTGATCTTCACCCTGCGGTCAGCTTCTGCGGGGTGGAGTGGGTGGGCGAGACTGTCGGGCATGCCGAAGTATCGACGCCGGCGGTCGGCCGCCGAGAAGAGCAGAGCCGACGGGTCGGCTCTGGAGCGGCGTGCTCAGCGACGGGCGGCCCAGGCGGAGCACGCGGAGGCCAGGACCTGGCTTCCCGCCGCCGAGCCGGCCTTCGTGGCGGGTGCGATCGGGTTCGTGGCGAGCCTGTGGCTGGCGCTGGTGGGTGTCTACCCCCTGGCGCCCGCCGTCGCGGTGGGCTCCTGCCTGCTGAACGCGTACGCGGTCTACGTCCTGCGCAAGGGTGCGGAGGCGGGCGGTGACCGCTTCCCGTTCCGCATGGGCAACGGCAACCCCGGTGCGGTCGTCGCGGGTGCGCTGGGGGTCGCCTCGGTCGTGGTGGGCGTGGCGGCGTTCCTCGCCCACTGACGGCGAGGGATGCTCTTATGGATGTCAAGCCGCTGAGGCTTGGCATCCATAAGGGTGGGAAGGGCACCTTCCGCTACGCATAGCGTTAAGAAGGTGCCCTTCCTTCGGTGACAAAAGGGGCACCGGGGCACGGCGCGGACTGCTGTGAAAGAGTGGAAGCGTGAACAGACTGGGTGACGCGACCTCGCCGTACCTGCTGCAACACGCCGACAACCCGGTGCACTGGTGGCCGTGGTGCGAGGAGGCGTTCGCGGAGGCGAAGCAGCGGGACGTGCCGGTGCTGATCTCCGTGGGGTACGCCGCGTGCCACTGGTGTCATGTGATGGCGCACGAGTCGTTCGAGGACGCGGTGGTCGGCGACATCGTCAACGAGAACTTCGTGGCGATCAAGGTGGACCGCGAGGAGCGGCCCGACGTGGACGCGGTCTACATGTCGGCGACCCAGGCGATGACCGGGCAGGGCGGCTGGCCGATGACGGTCTTCGCCGCGCCCGACGGCAAGCCGTTCCTGTGCGGCACGTACTACCCGAAGGCGCAGTTCACGCGGCTGCTGGGCGCGGTCGCGGACGCGTGGCGCGACCAGCGGCGGCAGGTGCTGGAGCAGGGCGACGCGGTCGTCGAGGCGATCGCCCGCAACCCGCTCGGCGGCGGTGGCGAGATCACCAAGGAGCTGCTGGACCACGCGGTGGAGCTGCTGCGCGGCGACTACGACACGGTGCGGGGCGGGTTCGGCGGGGCGCCGAAGTTCCCGCCGCACATGCTGATGCTGTTCCTGCTGCGCCACCACCGGCGCGCCGGTGACGCGGAGTCGCTGGAGCTGGCTCGGCACACCGGCGAGGCGATGGCCCGCGGCGGCATCTACGACCAGCTCGCGGGTGGTTTCCACCGGTACGCGGTGGACGCGACGTGGACCGTGCCGCACTTCGAGAAGATGCTGTACGACAACGCGCTGCTGCTGCGGGCGTACAACGAGATCTGGCGGCTGACCGGGGATCCGCTGGCGCAGCGGATCGCCACCGAGACGGCGCTGTTCATGGTCAACGACCTGCAGACGGCCGAGGGCGGGTTCGCCTCGGCGCTGGACGCCGACACCGAGGGCGTGGAGGGCACCACCTACTCGTGGACCCCGGCGCAGCTGGTCGAGGTGCTGGGGGAGCAGGACGCGGCGTTCGCGGCGGACCTGTTCGGGGTGACCGACGCGGGCACGTTCGAGCACGGCGCGTCGGTGCTGGTGCTGCGGCGCGACATCGACGACGCCGCGCCGGAGGTGCAGGAGCGCTGGGCGCGGGTGCGCGGGCTGATGATGGCGGCGCGGCGCGACCGGGCGCAGCCGATGCGCGACGACAAGGTGGTCGCGTCGTGGAACGGCCTGGCGATCACCGCGCTGTGCGAGTTCTGGCGCAACTACACCGAGGTCGGCGGCGAGGCCGACGTCGAGGAGGTCGACTTCCGCGCGGTCGCGGTGGAGGCGGGCGAGCTGCTGCTGACCCGGCACCTGGTCGACGGGCGGCTGCGGCGGGTGTCGCGCGACGGCGTGGTGGGGCAGCCGGCGGGGGTGCTGGAGGACCACGGCTGCGTGGCCGAGGCGTTCTGCGCGCTGCATCAGGTCACCGGCGACGGCCGCTGGCTGGCGGCGGCGGGGGTGCTGCTGGACGTGGCCGCGGAGCGCTTCCGGGACGGGGAGGGCGGCTTCCACGACACCGCCGACGACGCCGAGCGGCTGGTGATCCGGCCCGCCGACCCGACCGACAACGCCACCCCGTCGGGGCTGTCGTCGCTGGTCAACGCGCTGCTGAGCTACGCGGCGCTGAGCGGCGAGCCGCGCTGGCGGGAGATGGCCGAGCGGGCGCTGTCCACGGTGGCGCCGCTGCTGGCGGGCCACCCCCGGTTCGCGGGGTATGCCGCGGCGGGGGCGGAGGCGCTGCTGTCCGGGCCGTACGAGATCGCCATCGCGACCACCGACCCGGAGTCCGACCCGCTGCTGCTGACCGCGATCGAGCACGCGCCGCCCGGGGCGGTGATCGTGGCGGGTCACCCGGACGCGCCGGGCGTGCCGCTGCTGACGGGCCGCACGATGGTCGACGGCCTGCCCACGGCGTACGTGTGCCGGGGTTTCGTGTGCGACCGTCCGGTGACGACAACTGTCGAACTGGCGACAATTCTCGGCTGATAGCACGATATGAGAGGCCAAACGGACAATACTGGCTAGTCTGAAGGCTCCCCCGACGACAGTGGCGTGCCTGCCCCTGCCCCCGCAGCGGCGAAGTCACCGTCGGCCAGCCTGAGGAGATGGTCGCGTGGCCGGTCTCGCCGCCCTGCTGAGCTTCGGCTCCGATCGCAGCTCCACCGAGACGCTCACCGCGCTGTCGCGCGCGCTCGCCCCCCGCGGCTCCGAGGAGGCCCGCGGCGTCAACGGCTCCGCGAAACTGCTGGTCCGGGCGGCGCTGCCGATCGTGCACCGGCTCGACACGACCACGCTGATCGTCGACGGCATCGTCGAGCTGAGCACCCTGGCCAACCGGTACGCCGAGCGCGGGCCGATGGGCCTGGTCGGCGGCGCCGACCCGTACACCGTGATCATGGCCGACCCGGACGGCCTGGTGCTCGCCCGCAGCGGCGACGGCCCGCCGCTCTACTACGCCCGCAGCCGCGGCGCGGTGCTCGTCGCCAGCGAGCCGACCGCGCTGCTGGCCGCGGGGGTGCCCGCCCGGCCCGACCCGGAGACGGTCGCCCGGTTCCTCGCCGTCGGCGGCTGCGACGAGGGCGCGGCCACCTTCTTCGAGGGCATCCGCCGGGTGCTGCCCGACCAGGTCGTGGAGATCTCGGCCGGGCACACCGACGGCTGGCTGGTCCGGGCGCACCCGCCGGCCCGCCGCCGCGGCCCGGCGATCAGCGGCCGGATGGCGCTGCTCGGCTCGGTGGGGGAGGGCCGCCTCGGCGTGCTGCTCGGCCCCGGGCTGCCCGGCGCGGCCGTGCTCGGCGCGGCGCTGTCCGAACACCCCCAGCACCGCGGGCTGCCCGTCTACTCGGTGAACTTCCCGGGCCTGCCGATGGACTCCTCCGCGTACGCCGCCGCGCTGCTCGGGCCGCTGCCCGACGCGAGCGTGCGGCACCGGGCGCTGCCGTTCTTCGCCGACGAGATCGACGTCGACGGGTTCCTCGCCGACCTCGGCGAGCCCGTGCCCGACCTGCCCGCATACCTGGCCTGGGCGGTCGCCCGGTCCACCGGCGGCGAGGTGGACGCGCTGCTCGGCGCGGCGGGCTGGCACGGGCCGGTGGGGCACCTGTCCCGGCTCGCCGACCGGGTCGCCTCCCGGTATGGCGTGGCGTTGCGCTTCCCGTACCGCGACCTGGACACCACCGACGAGGCGCTGCGCGGCGAGCTGCGCGGGCTGGCCGAGCGCACCCTGCCGCCGGTCTCGGTGCGGGCCGCGAGCGCCGCGCCCGCCGCGGCGACGCTGGAGCCGCCGCTGCGCGAGATCCTGCTGCGCCTGCGCGCCGAGATGATCGGGGCGCTGCTCTACCCGCACCACGGCCCGACCGACCACGCCGGGCTCGCCGTGATGCAGCACCTGACGGCCGCCTCCGAGGCCGAGGTGGCCCGGCTGTGGCGGTGCTACCTGCTGGAGCGCTGGCTGGTCACGGTGGTCGCGCCGTACGAGCGCCAGCCCGAGGTGCCCGCCGCGCGCCAGGCCCCGCAGCGGGCCGCGATCACCGCCGCCGGGCAGGAGTGGCTCACGCACGCCCTGCTCACCGAGCCGATCGCGGCCGGTGACCGGATCGCCGAGAAGTTCGCCTGGTACGTCGCCGAGTTCGCGCACGGCGCCGACAAGCCGACCCGGCAGGCGCTGCGCCAGCCGTGGCACCTGCTCGTCGCGGCCAAGCCGGTCGCCGTGGCACAGGGCTTGGCCCGCGCCATCTGGGAGATCGAGCCCGGCTCGTACGCCCGCGCGCTGGTGCGCGTCGCCGGGCCCGCGATCGGGCTGGCCGACCCGTGGAGCATGCAGGTCGCCCTCGACCACGCCGGGAAGGTGCGGCTCGGGCTGGCCGTGCTCTGCGCCCGGCTCGGCCGCCACGCCTGGGCCGAGCGCGCCGCCGGGCCGCTGGCCCGCTCGGTCTGCCCGCCCCGCGAGCAGGCCTGCCCGCCCGCGCACCTGGCCGTGGTGCCGCCGCCGGCCAACGCCGACCGGGTCGCCGAGGACATCGTCGCCGCGCTGCGCAAGACCCTGCCCGACGACGTGTACGCCATGCTGTCCGGCTGCGCCGTGATCGGCGCCGACGAGGACGGCACGCGGCTGCTCGGCTGGTCGCGGCCCGGCGAGCCGCCCGCCGGGCTGCTCGCCCGGCTGTGCGAGTACAACCCGTTCGGGCAGGGTGACGAGCGCACCCCGCTGGTGCTGGCGCTGGCCGCGCCGCGGCGGGTGGCCCAGCCCACCGGCCGCAAGGGCGCGAAGGCCCCGGCCCGACGGCGCTGACTAGACTTCCGTAGCGATGGACACACGCACCGGCCTCCCTGTCGTCGGCATGATCGGCGGCGGCCAGCTCGCCCGTATGACCCACCAGGCGGCGATCGCCCTCGGCCAGTCGCTGCGGGTGCTGGCCAACGACGTCGACGAGTCCGCGGCCCTGGTCGCGGCCGACGTGCAGCTCGGCAGCCACACCGACCTGGCCGCCCTGCGCACCTTCGCCAAGTCCTGCGACGTGGTCACCTTCGACCACGAGCACGTGCCGGGCGAGCACATCCGCGCCCTGGCCGCCGAGGGCCACAAGGTCTTCCCCGGCGCCGACGCGCTGCGCTACGCCCAGGACAAGCACGAGATGCGCCGCCGGCTGACCGCGCTGGGCGCGCCCGTGCCGCGCTGGGCGCCGATCTCCACCGCGGCGGAGCTGGTCGAGTTCGGCCTGCCCGCGGTCGTGAAGACCGCCCGCGGCGGGTACGACGGCCGCGGCGTCTTCGTCGTCAACGACGTCGAGGAGATCATCGACCTGCTGGCCAGCGGCGCCGAGCTGATCGTCGAGGAGAAGGTCGAGCTGCGCCGCGAGCTCGCCGTGCAGGTCGCCCGCTCGCCGTACGGCCAGGTCGCGGTGTACCCGGTGGTCGAGACGGTGCAGCGCGACGGCATCTGCGTCGAGGTGCTCGCGCCTGCCCCCGACCTGCCGGAGGAGGTCGCGATCGCGGCCCAGCAGCTCGCCATCCGCATCGCCAACGAGCTGGGCGTCGTCGGCCTGCTCGCGGTCGAGCTGTTCGAGACCCCGACCGGCCTCGTGGTCAACGAGCTGGCGATGCGGCCGCACAACTCCGGGCACTGGACCATCGAGGGTGCCCGCACGTCGCAGTTCGAGCAGCATCTGCGCGCCGTGCTGGACTACCCGATGGGCGACACCTCGCTCGCCGCGCCCGCCGTGGTCATGGTCAACGTGCTGGGCGGCCCCGAGGGCGGCCTGTCCGTCGACGAGCGACTGCACCACCTGATGGCCGCCGAGCCCGGTGTGAAGGTGCACCTCTACGGCAAGCAGACCCGGCCCGGCCGCAAGATCGGGCACGTCACCGCGCTCGGCGGCGACCTGGCCGACTGCCGCCGCCGCGCGGCCCGCGCCGCCCACTGGCTGACGTACGGGCAGGCGCCGGCGTGAACGCGCCGGCGGTGGCCGGCCCGGCACCGCTCGGCGAGCGACAGATGACCGGTTCGGCGCAGGCCGCCGACCAGCGCAGCGAGGAGCAGGCATGACTGACCAGACCCCGGCACCGCAGGTCGGGATCATCATGGGGTCCGACTCGGACTGGCCCGTGATGAAGCCCGCCGCCGAGGCGCTGGCCGAGTTCGGCGTGACGTACGAGGTGCGCGTCGTGTCCGCGCACCGCACGCCGCAGTTGATGATCGACTACGGCCAGTCCGCCGCCGACCGGGGCCTCAAGGTCATCATCGCCGGGGCGGGCGGCGCCGCCCACCTGCCGGGCATGGTCGCCAGCGTGACGCCGCTGCCGGTCATCGGCGTGCCGGTGCCGCTGAGGTACCTCGACGGCATGGACTCGCTGATGTCCATCGTGCAGATGCCCGCCGGCATCCCGGTCGCCACGGTCTCCATCGCCGGCGGCCGCAACGCGGGCCTGCTCGCCGCCCGCATCCTCGGCGCCCACGACGCCACCCTGCGCGCCAGGCTCGCCGACTACGCCCACAGCCTCACCGAGCTGGTCGCCCAGAAGGACGCCGCCCTCCAGTCCACCCTCTGACCGCCAAGATCGTCCGACTTGCCTGGCACCTGTGCGTATCTTGACCGCGCATACGCCCATGTGCCTGGCAAGTCGGACGATCTTGGCGGTCAGCGGAGTTGTTTGTAGCGGTCGGTGGCGCGGCGGCGGCGTTCGGAGTTGGCGCCGAGGACGATCAGGACGATGCCGCCGACCAGGACGCCGAGCCAGGTCGTGCCGACCAGGGTGAGCGCGTGCAGGGCGGCGATCACGGTGACCGCCGCGCCGACCGCGACCGGGGCCTGCTGGCCGTAGCGGGAGCCGACCACCAGCGTGATGATCGCGGCGATCAGCAGCCCGACCTCGCGGATCGGGTTGGTGGTGGTCACCAGCACCACCACCACGGTGGGGCCGAAGCCCGCGATCAGCGCCGGCCCGTACGCCGCCCAGCTGCCCAGCTGCGGGCGCTGCCGCAGTTCCAGCAGCCCGACCGCGAGCGCCAGCAGCGCGAACGGCAGCGTGTACGCCTCGGGCAGGGCGACCTCGGCGGTGCGCATGATGAGCCACCACGCGGCGATCTCGCTGGCCGCGGCGGCCCAGAACAGCACGCGGCGCTGCGCCGGAGGACGGCCGGCCCGGGTGGCCGCGATGCCGAGCACCGCGCCCCAGCCCACCAGCAGCGCGGCGACCTGCGACGGAGCTCGCACGGCCAGCGCCAGCGCGATGGCGCCCGCGGTGTACCCGGCCCACTCGACCGCGGCGGCCTCGCGCAGCGCCTCGGGCCTGGTGAACCGCGGGTGCAGGGCCGCGCCGACGATCAGGATCGCCCCGACGGCCAGCACGCCGAACGCCGCCCACTCGGGCTTCGCCCCGATGCGCAGGCTCACCGTCAGCACGAACAGCTGCGCGGCCAGCGCCGCGCCCAGCCAGCCGAGGATGCGCGCCCGCTGCGACTTCCCGCCGAGCGCGGCGACCGCGCCGACAGCAACGGCACCGCCGAACGTGAAGATCGTCATGCCGGGGGTGGCCAGCGCGCCGGCCAGGCCCGCGCCGCCCGCGACGAGGCCGAGCAGCAGCACCGCGACGCGTGCCAGCCGGATCGGCCGGTCGGTCTCCTCACCCGTGGGCGGCTCGGTCAGCGCGACGCTGAGCATGCAGACGGTGAACACCCCGAGCCCGGCCAGCACCGAGGCCGGCCAGGCCAGGCCGAGGCCGGCGGGGGCGATGAGCAGGGTGACCGCGGCACCGGGCACGACCACGGAGACAGCCCTGGTCGGGCCGCCGCCGAAGCCGACTGCGGCGATGCCCGCCGCGACGGTGAGCAGCACGGCCGTCAGCACGGCGGCGAGGTCCCCGGTGGCGGCGACGGCCGCGGGCGGCCCGGCCCAGATCGCGTCGAGGCTGTCGTACGGCCGGACCAGGGCCTCGTGCAGCGCGGGCGCGAGCGAGGTCAGCGCGAGCAGGGCGGGTGCGGCCGCGGCGGTCGCGGCCATGGCGCCCGGATACGACGGCCAGCGGCGGCTGCGCTCGATCAGCTCCAGGCGGGCGTCGAACCCGACGCGCCAGCGCTGCGGGCCCTGGCTCGGCACCCGGCGCCGGGCCGGCGCGGCCACCCGTTCCGGGGTGAGCCCGAGCTGGTCGCGGGTGCTGGTGCGCAGCAGCTCGGCGAGCACCACGAGCAGCACGGCCGCGGCTGCGTACACCCCGGCCGGGTGCGGGGTGGGCAGCGCGAGCAGGGCGATCAGCGTGCCGGAGACGGCCACGCCGACGGTGCCCCAGCCCAGGTAGGGCGCGGCGGGCCGGCGTGCGGCGGCGAGCGCGGCCAGCCCGATGCTGGTGCCGCCGAGCGCGGCGGTGAGCACGATGTCGGTGGGCTTGCCCGCGTTGGCGGCCAGCGCCGCCAGCGCGGCCGGGCCGGCCAGCAGCACGGCGAGCACGCCCGCGCCGCCGAGCACGTCCAGGTGGGCGGGCGGTGGCACGTCGGCCTGCTTGGCCTGGTCGGTCATCAGCACCGCCATCAGCACCATCGCCGCGCCGACGAGCGCGATCATGCCGAGTGCCGCGGCGGTCGTCCACGGGCGCACCAGGGCGGCGCCGAGCGCGTGCAGCGCGACCGCGGTGGCCACGGCCAGCCGGGTGTATCCGGCACGCGCGTCGTCGGCCACCGCCGCGGCCAGCGCGTACCCGGTGGCGATGGTCAGGCCGAGCACGATCGGGGCCCACCAGGGCCAGCCGAGCGCGGCGGGCGCGCCCACGGTGGCCAGGATCGCGGCGACCGCGGCCACCTGGTGGCTGCGCGGCGGGGGCAGGGTGACCGCGGCGGCCGCGGCGAGCACGACCAGCGCGACGGGCGCCTGCCAGCCGAACCCGACCTCGCCGCCGATCGGGGCCAGGTCGGCGGCCCACAGCTCGCCCGGCAGCGCGAGCGCCTTGATGCCGCCGGCCAGCGCCGGGTAGCCGGCGACGGCGATCAGCACCCCGCCGGCCACCGCGCTGCCCGCGACCGGCCCGCGCCGCAGCTGTTCGGGCAGCAGCCGGACGCAGCCGCCCACGGCGAGCACCAGCAGCGCCGACAGGACCAGCCAGTACTGCGGGGCGATCAGGTGGGCCGTGCGGGCCAGCGCGGCGACCAGCGCGGTGGTGACCGCTGCGGCGGCGAAGTCCGCGCCGTCCAGGGCGCGGTCGGCGCGGCGGCCGGAGTCGATCGAGGGCGCCAGCGCCAGCAGGATGGCCGAGATCAGCAGCAGCGCGCCGAGGCACGCGTCGAGCCCGGTCGCGCCGGCGACGCCGAACGCGGCCCCGGCCACCACCAGCGCGCCGAGCCCGGCGCCCAGCGACAGGGGAGTGCCCAGGCGCCGGTGCGCGACCAGGCGCAGCGCGACCAGCCCGAGGGTGGCGGCGCAGGCCAGGAAGGCGGTGGCCAGCGCGACCTGCTGCCCGGCCGCGGGGAAGAGGGTGAGCACCCCGGTGCCGACCGCGATCGGCGCGGCGAACGCGGCGGCCCCGGCCGCGGCGTCGCCGAGCAGCGCCGTCGGGCTGGAGGTGGGTGGGGCGGCAGCGCCCACCGGCCCGGGGGTGGCGAGGCCGAGGGTGGGGTGACCGGACGCCGCGCCGGGTGCGGCGTGGAGGCCGTCGATCCGGGTGTCACCGTCCGCGCCGGATCCGGGCAGCATCCGCTGCGCGCCGGCCAGCAGCACGCCCGCGACCGTGAACGCCACCATCAGCCCGGCCGTCGACCAGGTGTGCGCCAGCGCGACGCCGACCGCGGTCATGCCGACCACGAACGAGGCGATCAGGTGGGCGCGGGCCGCCCGCGGCGTCGTCGCGGCCCACGGGGTGCCGCCCGCGGAGCCGATTCCCGCGGAGCCGGTCCCGGCGGAGCCGATCCCGGGGGCGCCGATCCCGGCCGCCAGCAGCAGGATCGCCGCGATCGCCAGCAGCCACTGGGTGGCCACCCAGCCCAGCTCCAGCGAGGCCGGCGCGGCCAGCGCGGTGAGCGCGGCGCCGCCGACGACGGTCTCGTGCCGCCAGGCGGCGGGCAGCGCCAGCGCGGCGGCCACGGTGAGCAGCGCCACGGTGGCGACCAGGGGCCAGCCCGGATGACCGGCCCGCTGCGCGACCTCGGCGCCGAAGCCGGACACGTCCGCGTCGCCGAACGGCCACACCGCGGCGACCGGGGCGAACGCGGCCCGCAGCGCGGTGCCCGCGACGAACAGTCCGAGCACGACCAGCGCCAGGGTGGAGGCGAGCTGCGGCCCGCGCCGGGTCGCCTCGGGCACGGCGCGTACGCCGATCCCCGTGATCGCCACCGCGGCCGCGATGACCAGCAGCGCGCGGTCGGGCAGCGCGACCACGGCGACCCGGGCCGCCGAGCCGATCACGGCGAGCACCATGGCGCCGGCGGCGAGCTCGCTCAGCGGTGCCCGGCGCAGCATCAGCGCGCCGATCAGGGCGACCGCCGAGGCGAACAGCAGGCTGGCCGCGGCGCGGCCGACCGAGGGCACGGTGTCGGCGGTGAGCAGCGCCGCGACGGCGTACACCGCGGCGGCGGCGATGGCCAGGCCGTGCAGGATCCAGGCCAGCTCGCGCAGCCAGAACGCGGACTCCCGGGTGGCGGTCGGCGGCGTCGCGGGCCGGCGCATGAAGGCGGCGACGCTGTGCGGCAGCACGGCGCGGGTGCCGGTCGCGTTGGCGATCTCGACGGCGCGCGCGATGACGGCGTTCTGCGCGGCGACCACGGTGAGCACCGCGGCCCACCCGGCCGGCCCGTTGATCAGGTCGTACACCAGCAGCGGCAGCACCGGCTGGATGGCCAGCACCACCGCGTAGCGCGGGATGGTCAGGCCGGTGGCGCGGTGGTAGAGGTAGGCGATCGCGGCGGTGACGGCGAAGACCAGGCCCGCCACGATCACCAGCGAGGTGTCGACGATGCTGAGCTGGGCCAGCAGGTAGCCGTCGATGGGCAGCAGGGCCAGGCCGACCCCGGCCAGGGCCTCGGCGGTGGACGACAGCCCGCCCTTGACCAGGTTCGGCGCGATGCCGAGCAGCAGGGCGGTGACCACGGCCAGCACGGTGAGCCGGATGCCGGGGGCCACGTTGCTGAGCGCGACGGCGGCGAACACGACCGCGGCGATGCCGATCAGCAGCGAGCCCAGGGCCAGCATGATGTTCTGCACCGAGCGCGGCGAGGCCTCCGGCTCGGGCTCGGCCAGCGGCGCGACGCGCGGCGCCGTACGCCGCGGGGCGTCGCCGGGCGGGCCGGGCGGGCTGGGCGGCGTCTGCCGGGGCACCCCGGGGCTCGCGGCGGCGGCCGGCTGCGCCGGGTCGGCGGGGTCCTTCGCGCCGGGCGGCTTGGGGATCCAGCGGCGCTGCTTGGGCGTGGCCTTCTTCTGCCGCTGCGCCTCGGCGTGGGCGAGGATGTCGCGCTGGTAAAGCGCCGCCTGCAGCTTGCTGCTCAGCCGCTTGCGCTCGCCGGCCAGGCGCACGTCCTCGGCGTTCATGTCGGCGATGGCCTTGTTGAGCCGGGCCACCTCGGCCGCGAGCTGCTCCGGCGTGTTGCCGCAGTGCGGGCAGCGCACGGTGGGGTCTTCCCGCTCCCGGCCACACATGGAGCACGTGCTGGTGGCCGCAGCCATGGCTACCTCCGACTCCCGGCACGTCACCGGACGACGACGCGGCGTGTGGATCGATTACCGGCAGCATGCCTAATCGGAGTGACCTTTGAAAAGCCCCATTTCAGTCAGGTAGCGGCAGCGCACGCGTTCGCGCCCGAAGATCGCGATCGAGATCATCGACGGCACGCGGCGAGTCGCGGCTGCCGCACCGGCGCGAGGGCACCGGCCGGCGAGCGTCGCGGTGCCGCCCGCGGCCGGCCGGCGCGACGCGAAAAGCCCCGTTCCGCGGGGCGGAACGGGGCTTTCGAGAGGGTCGGGCGGCGGGTCAGACCGTCGGGCGGCCCAGGGCGCGCAGGGTCCAGCCGGCCGACTTCCACGCCGAGGCGTCGAGGCAGTTACGGCCGTCGATGACCAGCTTGGTGTTGGCGACCTCGCCGAGCGCCACCGGGTCGGCGTTACGGAACTCGGCCCACTCGGTGAGCACGCACACCAGGTCGGCGTCGGTCACCGCGTCGACCAGCGACTTGGCGTACTCGACCTCGGGCAGCGAGCGCTTGGCGTTCTCCATGCCCTGCGGGTCGTACACGTGCACGTCGGCCCCGGCGCGCGACAGCATGCCCGCCACGGCGAGCGCCGGCGCGTCGCGTACGTCGTCGGAGTTGGGCTTGAAGGTGGCGCCGAGCACGGCGATCCGGGTGCCGGACAGGTCCGGGCCGGCGGGGCCGAAGCGGCGGCCGAGCAGGCCCGCGGCGAGGTTGAGCACGCGCTGGCGGCGGCGCAGGTTGATCAGGTCGACCTCGTGCAGGAAGCGCAGCGCCTCGCCGGCGCCCAGCTCCTGGGCGCGGGCCTGGAAGGCGCGGATGTCCTTGGGCAGGCAGCCGCCGCCGAAGCCGACACCCGACTGCAGGAAGCGGTTGCCGATGCGCGGGTCGTAGCCCAGCGCGCGGGCGAGCTGGGTGACGTCGCCGCCGGCGACCTCGCACACCTCGGCCATGGCGTTGATGAACGAGATCTTGGTGGCGAGGAACGAGTTCGCGGCGACCTTGACCAGCTCGGCGGTGGCGAAGTCGGTGGCGACCACCGGCACCTCGCGGTCCTCGGTCGCGGCCAGGTCGAAGACGCCCTTGTGCGCGGCGTGCAGCAGTGAGTTCGACCACTCGGTCTTGGTGGCGACCACGATGCGGTTGGGGCGCATGACGTCGTCGACGGCGAAGCCCTCCTGCAGGAACTCGGGGCTCCACGCGACCTCGACGGCCAGCTCCGGGCGGGCGTGCTTGGCGACGAGCTGCTCGACCCACTCCGCGGTGCCCACCGGCACGGTGGACTTGCCGACGATGAGCGCCTTGCGGGTCAGGTGCTGGGACAGGTTGGTGACCGACGCCTCGACGTAGGTCAGGTCGGCGCCCAGGCCGTTGGCGCGCTGCGGGGTGCCCACGCAGATGAAGTGGACGTCGCCGAAGTCGGCGGTCTCCTGGTACGACGTGGTGAAGCGCAGCCGCCCGGCGGCGAGGTTGCGCCGCAGCATCTCGTCGAGTCCGGGCTCGTGGAACGGCACCTGGCCCTGACCGAGCTTCTCGATCTTGTCGACGTCCACGTCGAAGCCGATGACCTCGTAGCCGAGTTCGGCGTAGCAGATGGCGTACGTGGCTCCCAGATAGCCGGTGCCGATGAACGTCAACCGGGGCCGCGCGGCACCGGAGGGAGGGGTGACGGGGGCGGGCTGGCTCGCGTACGGGAGGGTCACGCGCTGTCTCCTAGATCCGCAAGGTTTGGGGGGTGAACGGGTTTGAGCAGATGAGGAGCCTACGCCCTGTCCAGCCCAGAGGAAAGTTTACCGTGGGGGGTGGACGAGCTTAGCTGACCGAACGTTAAGCTACCGACCGGTACGAACACCAGGTCGGAGGAGGTCTACGGATGTTCGCGTTTTACCAGCTCTCCGAGGAGCACGTGGCGATCCGTGAGGCCGTGCGGGAGGTGTGCGACGCCAAGGTCGCGCCCAACGCCGCGCACGCCGACGAGACCGGTGAGTTTCCCCAGGCCAGCCTCGACGCGCTGCGGGCGTCGGATTTCCACGCCCCGCACATCCCCGAGGAGTACGGCGGCGCCGGTGCGGACGCGCTGGCCACGGCGATCGTCATCGAGGAGGTCGCCCGCGCCTGTGCCTCGTCCTCGCTGATCCCGGCCGTCAACAAGCTCGGCACCATGCCGCTGCTGCTGTCCGCGTCCGCCGAGCTCAAGCAGCGCTACCTGCCCAAGGTCGCGGCCGGCGAGGGCATGTTCTCCTACTGCCTGTCCGAGCCCGAGGCGGGCAGCGACGCCGCAGCCATGACAACCCGGGCAGTTCGTGACGAAGATCACTATGTGCTCAACGGCGTGAAGCGCTGGATCACCAACGCCGGCGTCAGCGAGTACTACACCGTGTTCGCGGTCACCGAGCCCGGCGTCGGGGCCAAGGGCATCTCCGCGTTCGTGGTGGAGAAGTCCGACCCGGGTGTCAGCTTCGGCGCCCCCGAGCGCAAGCTCGGCATCAAGGGCTCGCCCACCCGCGAGGTCTACCTCGACAACGTGCGGATCCCGGCCGACCGCATGATCGGCGCGCCCGGCACCGGCTTCGCCACCGCCATGCGCACCCTGGACCACACCCGCGTCACCATCGCCGCCCAGGCCGTCGGCATCGCGCAGGGCGCGCTGGACGCGGCGCTGGCGTACGTCAAGGAGCGGCGCCAGTTCGGCAAGCCGATCGCCGACTTCCAGGGCGTGCAGTTCATGCTCGCCGACATGGGCATGCGGCTGACCGCCGCCCGCGAGCTGACCTACTCGGCCGCCGCCCGCTCCGAGCGCGACGACGCCGACCTGACCTACTACGGCGCCGCCGCGAAGTGCTTCGCCTCCGACGTGGCCATGGCGATCACCACCGACGCGGTCCAGCTGCTCGGTGGGTACGGGTACACCAAGGACTTCCCGCTGGAGCGCATGATGCGCGACGCCAAGATCACCCAGATCTACGAGGGCACCAACCAGGTGCAGCGCATCGTGATGGCCCGCCAGCTTCTCAAGGGCGTCATCTGACGCCGGGCGCGGCGCCGCCCCTTGCTATAGACGTTGGCCTATCTGGATGAGTTCGATCTTCGAAAAGTCATCCAGATAGGCCAATGTCTATTTTAGTGGGCTGCTGTCCGTCAGTCCTCCGGTGTCCGGGTGGTGGGGGAGACCGTCCCGCCGCGCGGTCGGTGCGAGGGACTCCGACGGACAGGGGGCGGCTATGACGCGCGACGCCGGTGCGGGGGGCGCCGGGCCGGCGGACGATCCGGGGCCGCCGGTCGAGCGGGCCCGCGCCGCCTGGCTGCGCTACCTCGACCACGTGCCCGAGTCCGAACCCGACCCCGAGGGCCTGGAGCTGCTGGACCGGGCCGTCGTCGCGCTCGTGGAGGCCGCCGGGGTCCCGCCGGCGGTGCGCGACGACGACCCCGAGCTGATGTACGCCCTAGGCCAGGCCCACCTCGACCGGTACCTGCTGCGCGGCGGCCGGGCGCCCTACGACGAGCTGTCCGATCTCGACGTGGCCGCCGCGAGCTTCCAGGAGATCCTGCGCCAGGTCGAGCTGGAGCCGCCGGCCCGGCTGGAGCTCACCGAGATGATCGCCGACATGCTCGGCGAGCGAGATCACGCACCTGGCCGACGTGCCGCCCCCTGGGCGCCGGACGAGGGCCGCCGCGCCGCACTCGGCCCGCACCGGTCCGGCTGATCCTCAGGAGGGCCGCCGGCGGCGGGCGGCGTCCGCGCGCACCTCGTGGGTGGCGGCGAGCAGCGCGTCGGCGGCGCGGCCGAAGTAGTCGAACAGCACGGCCAGCTGCTCGGGCCGGTAGCGGGCGAACACCTCGCCGAGCCGCTGCCGGGCCGGGTCGACGATGGCGGCCACGTCGAGCGCGGGCAGCGGCTCGACCAGCACCCGGCGCCGGTCGGCCGGGTCGGTGGTGCGCCGGACGTGGCCCGCGCGTTCCAGCCGGTCGATGAGCCTGGTGGTGGCGCCGGTGGTCAGGCCGGTGCGCGCGGCGAGCTCGCCCGAGGTGAGCCGCCCGGCCAGGTTGAGCACGCTGAGCGCGGCCCAGTCGGTCGGGTGCATCCCCGCCGCGTCGGCCGCCGCCTGCGTGTACGCGGTCACCGCGTCCAGGTGGCGCCGGAACGCCTCGTGCGCCCCCGCGGGCAGGCCGGCGGCCGGTGAGTCGTCGGGCATGGCGTCGCGGGCTCCTCTGCGCTAATCTCTGCATGCGTGCAGATATTGCACCCGTGCAGTATCTGTGTACCCGGTCACATGCTAGGAGGAACCCGTGAGCCACCCCGACCGCACCGCCGATCTGGCGTCGATCCAGCAGGTGCTGACCGCGATCGTGCGCGCCTGGGACGCCGCCGACGCGGACGCGTTCGGTCGCGCCTTCACCGACGACGCGTCGTACGTGACCTTCGTCGGCACCGTCTACCGCGGCCGGGCGGACATCACCGAGAGCCACCGCGCCCTGTTCCGGGCGTTCACCAAGGGCACCCGGATGGTGTCGGAGACGGTCGCCACCACGTTCCTCGGGCCGGACACCGCCGTCGTCGTCGGCCGCGGCGACACGGTCAAGGGCGACCGCCGCCCCGCGCTGTCGAAGATCCAGACCTACACGCTGGTACGCGAACCCGACGGCTGGCGCGTCGCGGCCTTCCACAACACCCGCCGCCGCCCGCTGCTGGAGACGATCCAGTTCCGCTTCGCGCCCGGCACCCGGCCCGCCGTCCGCTAGCAGCGAAACGTCCGGCGCCGACGGTCGTGATTGGCCCGCCCCCGGCCCGGGTACCCGAGCGGCGACACCAGCCGTGATGAGGGAAGGCTCCCATGACACAGACCGAGTGGGCCGCGGACAGCAAGGCCGCCGGCCAGGTCGTGATCGCGACCTACGAGACGTACGCCGAGGCCGAGCGCGCCGTCGACCACCTCTCCGACCAGGGCTTCCCGGTGGAGCGTACGGCGATCGCCGGCCGCGGGCTCAGCCTCGTCGAGCAGGTCACCGGCCGGATGACGAACCTGCGCGCGGCGGGCCAGGGCGCGCTCAACGGGGCGCTGGTGGGCGGCCTGTTCGCCTGGCTGTTCGGCTTCTTCAACTGGATCACCCCGCTGATGTCGCTGCTGCTGCTGGTGCTCTACGGCGCGCTGTTCGGCGCGGTCGCGGGCGCCCTGTTCGGCCTGGCCGGGCACGCGCTGAGCGGCCGCCGCCACGACTTCTCCTCGGTCTCGGCCATGCAGGCCGACCGCTACCAGATCCTGGTCGACACCGCCTCCGCCGACGAAGCCCTCCGCCTCCTCGACCAGACCCCCACCGCCCCCTGACGCGTTGATCATGAACCTACGGACGTGATGAGCGGCGTGTCGCCACCCCAGCACCGTGATCACCCACCCGACCGCGGGCCGCGTTGGTGATCACGGTGGCAGGGTGGCGACACGCCGCCGAACACGTCCGCAAGTTCATGATCGACGCGTCGGTGGGGGCGGGGGTCAGGCTTCGACGAGGGGGGTGTCGACTAGGTGTTCGGCGAGGAACCAGGCCTGCATCTCGCCGGTGCGGATGACCTGGGAGACGAGCAGGTCGTTGGTGCCGTCGTCGCCCATCTCGTCGGCGCGGGACGCGGCGTCGTGCGCCGCGATGAGGATGGTCTCGTGGGCCTCGAGTAGGCGGGAGATCATCGCGGGGACCTCCTCGACGCCGTCCGGCGGGCGCTTGATGACGGTGATCTCCGCGACGTGGCGCGGGTCGCCGATGGCCACGCCGCCGAGGCTCTGGATCCGCTCGGCGATCACGTCGACGAGCTCCAGCTGCTCGCCCGCGTGCTTGTCGAGCAGCAGGTGCAGCTGGTAGAAGGTCGGGCCGCGCATCAGCCAGTGGTGCTTCTTGTAGAGGCTGTACAGGATCTGCGTGTCGGCCAGGCACTGGTTGAGGCGCTCGCAGGAGTACATGCGCGCGTCGTGGGACAGGCCCACGGGCAGCTGGCGGACGGTGCCGAACTCCTGGATCTGCACGCCCTTCTGATGGAGCGCGGGCTGGCTGCCATGGGTGGCGGCGGCCTTGGCGGGCGACTTGGTGGCCATGTGACGGGTTCCTCTCGTTGCGGCCCGCGCGGAGCGGTCCAGCGCAGGCTCCTGACCAGACACCGGAGCCAGTCTTTCAGGACGCACCCTGGTTGAGCTGCCAGATCGCGAAGTTGAGCGCGGCCGCGAAGCTCACCCACAGCCAGTACGGCACCAGCAGCCAGGCCGCCGCGCGGGAGATCCGCGCGAACAGCACGACCGTCGCGCCGATGGCGAGCCACAGCACGGTGATCTCCGCGAACGCCCAGCCGAACCAGCCGGCGCCGAAGAACAGCGGCGTCCACAGCGCGTTGAGCACCAGCTGCCCGGCGTACACCCACAGCGCGGGGCCGAACCCGGTCCGGCGCCAGACCAGCCAGCCCGAGATCGCGATCAGCACGTAGAGGACGGTCCAGACCGGGCCGAACAGCCAGGACGGGGGCGCCCAGGCGGGCTGGGCCAGCGCGGCGTACTGCCCGCCCGCGTCGGCCGCGGCGAGCCCGCCGATGACGGCGGTGATCAGGACGGCCAGTCCGAATCCGGCCAGCGCCCACAGGCTGCCGGGCGGACGGCGTACGACGTCGGTGCTCATCCCTGAGGGGTATCCCACGCGGGTTGTGACAAAACCGGAAAACGGCGATGGCCACCATCCGTTTTGCGAGGATGGCAGGCATGGCGCAGAAGTATGAGCAGGGCACTCCGTGCTGGGCCGACCTCGGCAGCACGGACCTGGACGCCTCGGTCGACTTCTACGGCGGCCTGTTCGGCTGGACCGCGGCGGACATGGGCCCGGACGCGGGCGACTACCGGATCTTCCGCAAGGACGGCCGGCAGGTCGCCGGGCTGGGGCCGGCCACCGACGTCGCCCGCGGCAGCTCCTGGTCGACGTACTTCGCCGCCGACGACGCCGAGTACACCGCCCGCAAGGTGGAGGAGCACGGCGGCCGGGTGGTGGTGCCCGAGCTGGACGTGATGGGCCAGGGCCGGATGGCCGTGTTCACCGACCCCGAGGGCGCCTTCTTCTCCGTCTGGCAGCCGCTGGAGTTCGCCGGGTTCGAGCTGGCCAACGAGCCGGGCAGCGTCACCTGGAACGAGCTGACCACCTCCGACATCGACGCGGCGAAGGTCTTCTACCAGGAGGTCTTCGGCCTGTCCATGCGCGATGTGTCGATGGCCGAGGGCATGACGTACACGCTGTTCGAGGCGGAGGGGCGGCCGGTGGCCGGGGCGCTGCCGAGGGACCCGGCCTGGGGGCCGATGGACCCGCACTGGTCGGTGTACTTCGCCGTCGACGACTGCGACGCGGCGTACGCCAGGTCGCTCGACCTGGGCGCGACCAAGGTCATGCCGCCGGAGAACTCGGCCGCCGGGCGCTTCGCCATCCTGAAGGATCCGCAGGGTGCGACGTTCTCCGTGATCCGCAACGATCCAGATTTCTCCATCTGACGGCGCTTAAGGAAACCGCCCCGGATGGCTATGGTTTCGGGGTGACCCAGCCGAGACTGTCCGTCGTCATCCCGATGTACAACGAGGAGGCGGTGCTTCCCCTGCTCGTGGCGCGGCTGCGCCCCGTCCTCGACGGGCTGGGCCGCGGCTACGAGGTGGTGGCCGTCGACGACGGCAGCCGGGACGACACCGCGTCGCTCGTCACGCTGATGGCGGCGAAGTGGCCGCAGCTGCGCCTGGTCCGGCTGCGCCGCAACAGCGGCCACCAGGCCGCGCTCACCGCCGGCCTGCACCGCTCCCGCGGCGACTACGTGGTCACCATCGACGCCGACCTGCAGGACCCGCCCGAGGTCATCGCCGAGATGCTGGACCTCGCCGAGTCCCAGGGTCTTGACATCGTGTACGGCGTGCGCGGCGACCGGGCCAGCGACACCGCGTTCAAGCGCGGCACCGCCGGGCTCTACTACCGGCTGATGCGCCGCATCGTGGGCAAGAAGATGCCCTTCGGCGCGGGCGACTTCCGGCTGCTCAGCCGGGCCATGGTCGACGCGCTGCGCGCCCTGCCCGAGCAGGCCCCCGTCTACCGCCTGCTGGTGCCGTGGCTCGGCTTCCCCAGCGGCGAGGTGACCTACGTCCGGGAGAAGCGCGCGGCGGGCGCGAGCAAGTACCCGCTCGGCAAGATGATCAAGCTGACCGTGGACAGCGTCATCAGCTTCACCGCCGCGCCGCTGCGCCTGGCCATCTGGCTGGGCGCGGTCGGCGCGCTGGCCTGCCTGATCGCCGCGGTGCGGGTGCTGTGGGCGTACTCGACGGGCGCCGTCGTGCCCGGCTGGACCTCGCTGTCGCTGGTGGTGCTGTTCCTGGGCGCCTGCCAGCTCATCTGCCTGGGCCTGCTCGGCGAGTACATCGGCCGCATCTACCAGGGCATCCAGGGTCGCCCGGCGTACTTCATCGGCTCCGACTCGCTCGCCGACGCCGAGCCGGACGAGCCGGACTTCGCCGACGAGCCGGTCCGCCAGCGCCGCGGGCGCGACGCCGGGGCCACCCGGGCCCGCGCGGGCCGGAGCGGCTGACCTGGGCAGTCCCGGCCGTCTTCGGGATACTAAGGAAATCTAACTGTTAGGTCTCTTGACTGTAGAGCGCTCCCGCGTGAAGGTTCGCATTGGACGAACGATGGGAGTGCATATGCTCAGATCTCTGCTCCGCCCGGGTGTCGCCGGGGCGCTCGCCCTGGCCCTGGGCGCCGGCTTCCTGGCCGCCGGCCCCGCGGCCGCGTCCGGGGGCGGTTCCCCCAAGCCGGACGCGCCGAAGAAGGTGATCTCCGCCTACTTCACCAACTGGTCCGTCTACGGGCGGGGCTACTTCGTCAAGGACATCCCCGCCGACAAGCTGAACGTCATCCAGTACGCCTTCGGCGTGCCGACGTTCAACCAGGCGACCGGGGCCGTCGGCTGCGACGTGCTCGACCCGTGGGCCGACTACCAGCAGGTCTACTGGGGTCCGGAGAACACCGTGGACGGCGTCGCCGACACGTACCCCGGCCAGAACGTCTACGGCAACTTCAACCAGCTGCGCAAGCTGAAGGCGGCCAACCCCCACCTCAAGATCGAGATCTCGCTGGGCGGCTGGACGAAGTCGACCTGGTTCTCCAGCGTGGCCAAGACCCCCGAGCGCCGCCAGGCGTTCGTCGCGGCCTGCATCGACACCTTCATCAAGGGCAACCTGCCCACCGGCGGCTGGCCGGAGGACGCCGGCGGCATCGGCGTCGCCAAGGGCATCTTCGACGGCATCGACCTGGACTGGGAGTACCCGACCGCCAAGGCCGACAACAACGTCGACTACGGCCCGGAGGACCGCCACAACGCGACGCTGCTGGCGCAGGAGTTCCGCCGCCAGCTCGACGCGCAGGGCCGCGCCGACGGCAAGCACTACCTGCTCACCGCGGCGCTGCCAGCGGCCAAGAGCTCGACCAAGTACTACGAGCTGCGCGAGTTCGTGAAGACGCTGGACTGGGTCAACATCATGACCTACGACTTCAACGTGCCCGGCGGCTCCGTGGCGGGCCCCAGCACGCTGTTCACCCGCGACCCCCGCGACCCCGAGGCCGACGACTGGACCTGGAACACCGTCGGCACCGTGGGCTACTACCTCGCCCAGGGGGTGCCCGCCAACAAGATCGTCGTCGGCGTGCCCTTCTACGGCGTGCAGTACATCCGCAACCCGGACGGCCTCTATGAGGCGTTCGACAACACCGGCATGAACCCCGACTCGCTGGTCTGGGACTCCAAGCCGCAGCCGTCGTACCACGACCTGGTCGACGTGGCGGGCGTGCTGTCCCCGGACGGGACGGCCGGCAACGGCTGGACCCGCAAGTGGAACGTGTTCGCCGGTGAGCCGTACCTGTGGCATCCGGCCGCCGAGCATGTGCTCGCGACCGGCACGGTCACCGCGCCGACCACGATCGTGTACACCGATCCGAAGTCGCTCGCCGAGCGCACCGCGCTGATCAAGCTGCTCGGCCTGCGCGGCGCGATGGCGTGGGAGCTCAGCCAGGACTCCGACGACAACGCGCTGATCGGCGCGCTGGGCCCGGTGCTGCGCTGACCTCCTGATCGGGTGGCCCCGTGCCAGGGGCCACCCGATCAGGCTGTTCGCGCACGTAGATCGGCCACATCGCGTCCCCGAACGAGCCGCGTCGTTGGAGATTCAGAGCGCATTCGACGTCGAGGCATCCACAATGGTTCCCAGGGATGTTGACACAACGAGATCAATGTTGTCTGCTCAACGGGTGTGCCCTGGCGCTGCCGTGGAGCTGACGCGCACGGGTTGACCGTGGGGCTTGGGGCGAGTGATCCGGTGTCCTGAGCCGGCCAGAGAGCGAAGGGCACGATGGGGAGTTCTGCGGCCGCCGCGGCCCGGCGGGCGATCCGCTTCGCCAGGTTCGACTTGGGGCGGGTCACCCTGACGCGCCGGGCGATCCGCGTGGCCGGGTTCGACGTCCGGCGCCTGTCGAGGACCAGGCGCAACTCCGACTTCCCCTGGGACGACTTCGACTCCGAGTGGTATCGCGCGCACAACTACCTGCGGCTGCGCGACGACGACGCCGAGATCATGCGGCGGGTGGCCACCTTCCTCTCCGGGCACGCGGCCTCCCTGCCGGCCGCCCCGCGTGGCCTGGACATCGGCAGCGGCGCCAACCTCTACCCGGCCATGGCCATGCTGCCGTTCTGCGCCGACATCGACCTGTGGGACTTCTCGGCGTCCAACGTGCGCTGGCTGCAGGCGCAGCGGGACTACTACGACACGCACTGGGACGTGTTCTGGAACGCGTATCGCAAGTTCGCCGCCTACCGCGACGTGACGAACCCGCGCGAGAGCCTCGGCAGGAAGTCCCACGTCGCGTTGCGCAGCATCTTCGACCTGCCCAGGGCCAACTGGGACATGGGCACGATGTTCTTCGTCGCGGAGTCGCTCACCCAGGATCCCAAGGAGTTCTGGGGCGCGGTGCGCCGCTTCGGCCGGGCGCTGCGGCCGGGTGCGCCGTTCGCCGCCGCGTTCATGGCCCACTCCGTGGGCTACACCGTCGGTGGGACATTCTTCCCGGCCGTTGCCGTCGGTCCGGCAGAGGTGGAAGACTGTCTATCGCTTGTTGCGGAGCAGCTTACGATCGACATGGTGGAGACCGAGACGCCGCTGCGTCGCGGGTACGGCGGCATGATCCTCGCGACGGGAGTGGCGCGCGCGCTGAGTTGACGGGACGGTGGCCGGGCGACCATGAAGATCCAACCACGGCAACAGCTGCTCGAGATCTGGAAGTCCGCCGCACGGGCGTCGTATGCCGACGGCAACTGGAGATGGGGCGGCCAGAGCCGCTGGGACTCCATCCTGGATGCCGAGCAGCTGCTGTGCCTCATGCTCCCCGCGACGGAGATCCCCCGTTTCAAGCTCGACCAGCCCGACCAGACCGAGGACGACGTGGCCGTGGCGCTGTCGGCCCTGGGCAGCAGGCTGCGCATTCCCCAGGTGCTGGTCAAGGCGCTCATCGACTACCACCGGCGGTACGCGGACGACGACGGTCACCCGATCTTCCCCGGCGGCTCCTACCTGGCCTCGGGGGAGGCCGACCAGCCGCTCACCGCGCAGCAGCAGTCGGTCGACGTCGTCGAGTCGTACGCGCTGTCGATCACGCTGACCCTGGCCACGCTGGGCTTCGTCGGCGTCTACCGCGACTCGCTGACCCCGGGCTCCTACCAGCAGCCGCAGCTCGACGAGCTGGACGACCTGGTGGCCCTGGCCCGCAAGCGGCTGACCGCGGCCATGGTCGGCCTGCTCCGCAGCTTCTCGGTGCTCACCTACGACGCCGGCTCGGAGTACGGCCGGGTCCTGATCCGCACCATCAACCAGGCGAACCTGTCCGAACACCGGCTGGTCACCGAGCTGCGGCAGGCGCTGCGCCCGACCATCGCCGGCCTGCGCGACCTGACGGTGGGCATCGAGCAGCTGACCGAGCTCGAGTCGCCGCAGATGCTGTTCGAGTGCGGCTGGTCCTGGGGGATCACCAAGGGCGCGCCGAAGGTCGACTTCGTCGAGGACGTCGCGTCGCAGCAGGAGGGGTACGCCTTCGACGCGCCGTACCTCTACTTCACCGTGCTGGCGCTCGACGGCATCGCCGACCTGTTCACCGCGCGTACCCGCCTGCTGCGCCTGCTGGACGACGAGCAGCTGCGCCTGGCGTCCGCGCTGCAGCTGCGCTGGGAGCTGACCCAGAACTACTGGTCGGTGATCGCGAGTTTCGGTGCGGGGCGCTGGCCGCTGGAGGATCTGCCCTGGCGCACCACCGACGGTGAGGAGTCGGACTACTTCAGCCTCCTGGTGACCTCCATCGCCACCCGGGGCCTGCTGGAGAACCGCAGCAGCGACGCCGAGCTGAGCCGGCTGGGCCGGGTGCTGACCGACCTGGCCGGCCGGGCCCGCATCACCCGCCGCCCCATCGCGGGCGACACCCAGGTCGCCATGCACATGCCCGGCGTCGGCATCGAGCTGGAAGGCGAGCTGGCCGGCCCCAAGCTCAACTGGGTCGCCGCCGACTTCGCCCCGCTGCTGCTCAAGCGGACGATCAGGGTCGCCCGCAACATCAACAACGTGTCGCTGCGCGGCGAGCTGCTGGACCTCGCCGACAACATCTGGGACCACCTGGTGAAACGCCGGCTCCAGGAGGGCACGGGCCGCGGCCTGTGGGACCACCCCGAGCCCGCGTTCCCCGGCTTTCCGACCGACGGCGGGGGGCGGCTCAGCTGGCACCACACGGTCCGGGTGGTGGAGAGCCTGGTGTTCGCGGCGGACCTCGCCGGCACCCATCCGCTGCGCAGCGACGAGCTGGCCGGGCTCGCCGACCACCTGCTGGCCGAGGCCGAGCACCTCTACGACCAGCAGCAGCTGTTCGTCTCCACCGAGGTCGGCTCCACCATGCGCAACGCGCTGCGGGCCATGCACACCCGGCTGCGGCACGCGCGCGAGATCGCCGAGGAGCGGCCCGGCACGGCCGTCGCGCTGGTCTTCGAGGTGCTGCGGGAGCTGGACAGCCTGGCGGAGGCACGCCGCGACGTGACGGGGGCGTCCTGACATGCTCGTCTTCGCCACCTCCGACAAGGGCGGCACCGGCAGGTCGGTGACCAGCAGCAACCTCGTCTACCGGCGGTCGCTGCAGGGCAGTGACGTCTGCTACCTGGACTTCGACTTCGGCTCGCCGACCGCGGGCGCCATCTTCGCGATCAACGACCTGCTGCGCGGGACGAGCAGGGGCGGGCTGCACTCGTACCTGCGGGGCAAGGCGCCCCAGCCGTTCCGGGTGGACGTGTGGGCCGAGTCCGACCGGCTCAGCCTGCGCGGGCGGCCGGACGGCGCCGGCCGGCTGGTCCTCGTCCCCGGCGACAGCGGCGGGGCCGAGTTCGCCGCGACGGAGGAGATCGTCGAGCGCTGCGTGCGGCTGCTGCTGCGGATGGAGGAGGAGTTCGACATCACGCTGGTCGATCTCAGCTCCGGCCGGTCCTACGCCACCGACATCGTGCTCGCCGCGCTCGCCGCACCGCCGCTGCGCGGCACCACGGCGCGCTGGCTGGTCTTCCACCGCTGGACGCGCCAGCACATCCTCGCCGCCTCGGGCCTGGTGCACGGCGAGCGGGGCATCATCGCGATGGGGCAGAGCCGGGGGCACGATCCCGTGCGGCTGAGCCAGGCGATCCGGTTCGTGCGGACGGCGGTGGTCGATCCGCGCTCGGAGCAGCTGTCGGGGCTGCGCCCGCCGCAGATGGAGTGGTTCCAGGCGTACAACAGCGAGCTGCAGCAGCTCGCGGGCCAGGAGAAGCTGGGGCAGGCGGTGACGCTGGGCTCGGTGCCGCTGGAGCCGGTGCTGCAACTGCGCGAGCAGCTCATCTCCGACGCGGACACGGTGACCAAGCAGATCGCCAACATGGCGACCGTGGACGCGTTCGATCTGATCGCCAAGCTGCTCACCGAGGACTCCGCCTGGGAGGGCGTGTGACCGACCTGGACGTCGCCTTCCTGGAGAGTGGCGACGAACCGCGGACGGAGAGCCTGCCGCTGTCCCACCTGTCCGTCGAGCTGGGCCACCTCTACATGGACGACTTCAGGGGCGGCCCGGCCCGGCTGCGGGAGCTGTTCGCCGAGGTCCGGCCGTGGGCCGAGGCGGCGCAGGCGCGGTGCCGCGCGGCGCTGGGCGGCCAGGCGCGGATCAGCACCTGCTTCCTGGTGGACGACTACTTCACGCCGTTCGGCTCGCCGGCCGAGATCGTGCCGATGCTGCGGCACGCGGCGGAGGAGTCCGGGCTGGTCATCGACTACCTCGCGCGGGAGTCGTCGTGCGCGGCCACGGGCGCCACGCAGCCCGCGCGGCTGGTCGAGGACCGGCTGGTCGCCGAGCCGCCCCGGCAGACCAACGGCAGCCGGCCACCGGTCACCGAGACCGGCTGGCTGTGCAACGGCGAGCGCTCGCCGCACACCGGCGAGGCGGGCGAGGCGATGGAGGACCGGCCGGGGTGGCGCCCGCCCCGGCAGACGCTGGCCAACAACCATTCGATCTTCCTGGACGTGGAGCTGTGGGACGAGGTCCGCGGCGAGCGCCGGTGGTCCTGCCCGATGCTCGCGGCGGTGTGGCAGCTGCTGCGGCTGGGGCTGTTGCGCGACGAGGGCCGGGCGGTGGCCCGGCCGGTGCCCGCGCCGGACCCGCTGCCGCCGACCTGGCGGGAGCTGCCCCCGGTGATCGAGCTGCGCCGGGGCGCCCGCCCGTTCTTCGCGTACCGCACGTTCACCGCGATGCCGTCGCGCTTCCTGCCCGTCGAGGACGCCGTGCGCACCATCCTGGGCCAGGTGGCCGTCGAGCGGGCCGTGACCGAGCTGGTGCTCACCCGCGCCGCCGCGGAGGGCCTGGCCCTGCCCGCCGACGTCCTCCGGCGCGTCGAGTACGCCTTCTTCGCCGACCCGTGGCGGGTCACTCCACCGGAGTCGCGAGCTTCCACAGGTCGTTGAAGCGCTCGATGTTGCGCTGCACCTTCGCCGGGTGGGTGACCAGCTGGGTGCTCGCGATGGGGGTCCGGCGGTCGGTCGCCGGGGCGGCCGACGTCTGGTAGCTGACCACGCTGTCGAAGATGATGAAGTCGAAGATCGGCGGGACGAACTGGCGCGACTGGAGCGTCGGGTCCAGCACCTTCACCTCGATGCGCAGGTCGTCGTGCATCTCCACGATGCGCCGGAAGTTGTCGTCGCCGCGCAGGTCCGGCCGGTCCAGGATGAAGATGCGCCGCACCCGCACGTTGCGCTTGATCGCGTCGCGCTGCGCCTCCAGGTAGCGCTGGCCCAGGTCGCTCTGCCACAGGCTGCCGTTGAGGTAGTCCTGGCCGCCGCCGACGTCGAGCGTGGTGCTGATCGCGTCGAGGGTGTGGTTCACATGCTTGGTGAGCCCGAGCAGCCAGTCGCGGTCCTCGCCCTCGTAGGTGAGGTCGCCGGAGTCGCCGAGCGTCTTGAGCATCTCCGACAGCCGGTGGATCTCGTGCTGGGCGAGGTCGAACACGAGCTGCGGGTTGGGCTTGATGCGCACCGAGTTGCCGACCAGCTGGGTGATCGCGTCGGTCTTCAGCGCCGACGCCTCCACCAGGCTGAACAGGTTGGTGGCCGCGTTGATCTTCTGGAAGCCCTGGTTGATCCGCTCCTCGTTGGTCTGCGAGGTGCGCACCAGCTCGGCCTCCATCATGTCCAGCCGCTTCTCGACGTCGTAGAGGAACTGCACCACGAAGGCGACGCCCGCCACGAACAGCGAGGCCCCGAACCCGGTCAGCACCTTGGCGTCGGCGTCCCCGAGCACCTCGAAGGTCCAGGTGGCCAGAAAGGTGATCGAGAAGAAGGCGAGGCTGATCAGGATCTTCATCGGCGTACGGTTGGCGAACTCGTTCGGCTTGGCCATGGTCCCCCCTGTCACGGGCGGCGAACGGATGCCTCGATCACGGCCAGCGCCAGCTGGTCGCGCACCCGGTCGACGTTCGTCTGCCACTGTCGGGTCATGCCGGGACGCTGCTCGATGCCCTGCCAGAACGGCGCCAGCGCGGCGTCGGTCCGGGCGGCGGGCATCCACAGGTGCAGCAGGTAGTCGGCCGCGGGAGCGAGCCGCGCGACCACCTGCCGCCGCTCCGCCGACCCGGCGGGATTGCGGCTGACCAGCGACAGCAGTGTCGTCAGCAGCCAGTCGTGCAGTGCGATGTCCTCGCAGAGGACGGCCACGGCCTCGGCGTCGGCGGCGGTGCGCGGCAGCCGGATGGTCCGCGCGGCGTGGTCCACCAGGCGGAACTCGAACCCGCCGCGCTCGCAGACGGCCCAGCGCAGGCCGGTGCGGACGGTGCGGAACGGTGCGCGCCGGTCGACGCGGCTCGACGCCTGCACCGCGTCGACGGTGCGGCCGCCGATCGCGCCCAGGTCGAGCAGCCCCGGGTGGTCGGCCGCGAGCAGGTGCCCGCCCGCGACGTCGAGGCCGCCGGACCTGCCCACCAGCTCCAGCACACCGGGCCGGGAGAGGTAGTGCGACCAGGGCCGGCGGTGCCGGGAGTCGGCCGCGGTGACCCGGGCGAACGCCGAGCCCTGCAGCACGTGGCCGCCGGTGAGCACGGCCCGCGAGGCGACGGTGCCGACGGCGCGCACGCGGGCGAGGTCCGGCTGGCGCCCGGTTACCGGGACGGCCGGCAGGTCGCAGTCCACGCCGGTGAACCGGGCGGGGGAGACCGCGTACGCGATGGGGCGCTCGGATCGGCGCACCCGCTCGCCGGTGGTCAGCGCCAGCAGCGCGGTGGTGGTCGCGGCGGACACGGCGGTGGAGTTCTGCAGCAGGGCCGTGTGCACCTCGCCGATGACGACCTCGGCGGTCTCGCTGGTGGTCGCCAATGCCAACTCCCCGCGGTGACGATGGTGATCGATCGATTTCATCCCATGGGCACGGGTGTGGCAAGCCACCCGCAGGCCACAATAGACCGACGGTTCAAGCTTGAACACGTAGCGTGACCTAGGCTTACGCAGCGGTCCTTACATCTTTGCATGTAAGTTAATCTAAGCGGATGGTGGCTACTTCAGGGCCGGAGGCAGTCGTCATCGGAGCGGGGGTGTCCGGCCTCACCACGGCCGTCCGCCTCGCCGAGGCGGGCATCCGGGTCCAGGTGATCGCCGCGCGGCCGCCGTCACGGACCACCTCGGCTCTCGCCGGTGCGAGCTGGGGCCCGTACATGGTGGTGGATCAGCGGGTGCCGCGCTGGAGCGACACGACGCTGGGCGAGTTCGCGCGGCTGCCGGCGGACGGATCGTGCGGCGTGCGGTTCGTCCGCGGCATCGAGGCGTCACCCGACGCGGTCGATCCGCCGGACTGGGCGACTGCTCTGCGTGACTATCGGCTTTGCGACAGTTCGGAGCTCCCGGAGCGGTTCCAGGTCGGGTGGTGGCACACCATTCCGCTCATCGACATGCCCGTCTACCTGGGCTATCTCACCGGCCGGCTGGAGCGGGCCGGGGTCGCGGTGCGGCAGCTCGCCGGGCCGCTGCGCTCGTTCGGCGAGGTCGACCTGCCGGGCGTGCTGATCAACTGCACCGGGCTGGGCGCCCGCGAGCTGACCGGCGACCACCAGCTCACCGCCTCGCGCGGCCAGCTCGTGGTCGTCGACAACCCGGGCGTGGACTGGTTCTTCCAGGACGACGCGGAGGCCGGCGACCTCACCTACTTCCTGCCCCACGGCGACCACGTGGTGCTGGGCGGGATCTCCGTGCCGCACGACCCGGCGCACGGGCTCGAGCCGGACCCGGACGTGGAGAAGGGGATCATCGAGCGCTGCGCCGCGATCGAGCCGCGGCTCGCGGGTGCCCGGGTCCGGGAGCGGCGCGTCGGGCTGCGGCCCAACCGCGCCCCGGGGATCCGGCTGGAGCCGGAGCTGATCGAGGGACGCATGGTGATCCACAACTACGGGCACTCCGGGTGCGGCGTGACGCTCTCCTGGGGGTGCGCCGAGGAGGTGCTGTCGCTGCTCCGCGGGCTGTGATCGGCCACTCGGGGAAAACCGCTGGTCGTCCGGGCGGGGCAGCGGCTTATCCTTGCGGCTGTCATGACATCGCAGTCCGAGCCGGCGGCGCGCCGCAACAGGCCGCCCCGCAACCCCAGCCAGCTCGCAGAGCTGCGTAAACGCGTCGACGAGCTGATGGCGCCCGACCAGCGCCGGCTCGCCCGGCGCCTCGACGGCGTACGCAGGATGAAGCCCGGCGACGCCCTGGACGCCGCTATGGCGCAGATCACCACGGCGGTCGGCGCCGCCGAGGAGAAGCTCGCGCTGCGGGCCGCCGCGGTGCCCGCGGTCACCTACCCGGCCGAGCTTCCGGTCAGCCAGAAGCGCGACGACATCGCCGACGCCATCCGCGACCACCAGGTCGTGATCATCGCGGGCGAGACGGGCTCGGGCAAGACCACCCAGATCCCCAAGATCTGCCTTGAGCTGGGGCGCGGGGTGCGCGGGCTGATCGGCCATACCCAGCCGCGCCGGCTGGCCGCGCGCACGGTCGCCGAGCGCATCGCCGAGGAGCTGGCCACGCCGCTGGGCGAGACCGTCGGCTGGAAGGTCCGGTTCACCGACCACGTCGGCGACAAGACCATGGTCAAGCTGATGACCGACGGCATCCTGCTCGCCGAGATCCAGCACGACCGGATGCTCTCGCAGTACGACACGCTGATCATCGACGAGGCGCACGAGCGCAGCCTCAACATCGACTTCATCCTCGGGTACCTGAAGCAGCTGCTCCCGCGCCGCCCGGACCTCAAGGTGATCATCACCTCGGCGACGATCGACCCGGAGCGGTTCGCGGCCCACTTCGCGACCGCCCCGGCGGGCGGCGGCGAGCCGGTCCCGGCGCCGATCGTCGAGGTCTCCGGCCGGACGTACCCGGTCGAGGTCCGCTACCGCCCGTTGGTCGTCGCGGGCGACGAGGAGGAGGGTGACGAGGAGCGCGACCAGATCCAGGCGATCTCCGACGCCGTCGACGAGCTGGCCGGGGAGGCCGCGGGCGACGTGCTGGTGTTCCTCAGCGGCGAGCGCGAGATCCGCGACACCGCCGAGGCGCTGCGCAAACGCAACCTGCGCCACACCGAGATCCTGCCGCTGTACGCCCGGCTGTCCACCGCCGAGCAGCACAAGGTCTTCCAGCCGCACACTGGGCGGCGCATCGTGCTCGCCACCAACGTGGCCGAGACCTCGCTGACCGTGCCCGGCATCAAGTACGTGGTCGACCCGGGCACCGCCCGCATCTCCCGGTACAGCCACCGGCTCAAGGTGCAGCGGCTGCCCATCGAGGCGGTCTCGCAGGCCTCGGCGAACCAGCGCAAGGGCCGCTGCGGGCGCACCTCTGACGGCATCGCGATCCGGCTCTACGACGAGACGGACTTCGTCAACCGGCCCGAGTTCACCGAGCCGGAGATCCTGCGTACCAACCTGGCCTCGGTCATCCTGCAGATGATCTCGCTGGGGCTGGGCGACATCGCGGCGTTCCCGTTCATCGACCCGCCGGACCGGCGCAACATCGCCGACGGCCTCGACCTGCTGCACGAGCTGGGCGCGCTGGAGGCGCCGGTGCGCGGCGAGCCCGGCAGGCTCACCCCGCTGGGCCGCAAGCTGGCGCAGTTGCCGGTCGACCCGCGGCTGGGCCGCATGGTGCTGGAAGCCGACCGCAACGGCTGCCTGCGCGAGGTGCTGATCATCACCGCGGCGCTGTCCATCCAGGACCCGCGCGAGCGCCCCGCCGACAAGCAGCAGGCCGCGGCGGAGAAGCACGCCCGCTTCGCGGACAAGGACTCCGACTTCGTCGCGTACCTCAACCTGTGGAACTGGCTCAAGGAGCAGCAGCAGGAGCTGTCGTCGAACCAGTTCCGCCGGATGTGCAAGACCGACTTCCTGCACTACCTGCGCATCCGCGAATGGCAGGACCTGGAGTCGCAGCTGCGCCAGGTGGTCAAGGGCATGGGCTTCACGCTCAACACCGTCCCGGCCGAGCCGCAGCGGCTGCACCAGTCGCTGCTGTCCGGGCTGCTGTCGCACATCGGCCTGTACGACCCCGAGAAGCGCGACTTCATCGGCGCCCGCAACGGCCGCTTCTTCGTCTCGCCGGGCTCGGCGCTGTTCAAGAAGTCGCCGCGCTGGGTGATGGTCGCCGAGCTGGTCGAGACCTCCCGGCTGTGGGGCCGCATCGCCGCCAAGATCGAGCCCGAGTGGGCCGAGAGCCTCGCCGAGCACCTGGTCAAGCGGCAGTACAGCGAGCCGCACTGGGAGAAGAAGCAGGCCGCGGTGCTGGCGTACGAGAAGGTGACGCTCTACGGCATCCCGATCGTGGCCAAGCGCAAGGTCAACTTCGGCCGGATCGACCCGGCGCTGTCCCGGGAGCTGTTCATCCGGCACGCGCTGGTCGACGGCGACTGGGAGACCCACCACGACTTCTTCCATGCCAACCGCGACCTGCTCGCCGAGGTGGAAGAGCTGGAGCACCGGGTACGCCGCCGCGACATCCTCGTCGACGACGGCACCCTGTTCGACTTCTACGACGCCCGCATCCCCGCCGACGTCGTCTCCGGCCGCCACTTCGACAGCTGGTGGAAGAAGGCCCGCCACCAGACGCCGGAGCTGCTCGACTTCGAGAAGTCGATGCTGGTCAACGAGGCTGCCGGCGGGGTCGACGAGGGCGACTACCCGGACGTGTGGCGCCAGGGCGAGTTCGAGCTGCCGTTGACGTACCAGTTCGAGCCCGGGACCGACGCCGACGGCGTCACCGTGCACATCCCGCTGCCGCTGCTCAACCAGATCACCCCGGCCGGATTCGACTGGCAGATCCCCGGCCTGCGCGAGGAGCTGGCGGTGGCGCTGGTGCGCTCGCTGCCCAAGTCGGTCCGGCGCAACTTCGTGCCGGTGCCCGACTACGTACGCGAGGCGATCGCCGGGCAGAAGCCCGACGGCCAGCCGCTGCTGGCGCTGCTGGAACGGCAGCTGCGGGCGATGACCGGCGTCGTGGTGGCACGCGAGGCGTGGGAGCCCGACAAGGTGCCCGACCACCTGCGGATGACCTTCCGGGTGGAGGACGAGAAGGGTGCCCGCCTCGCCGAGGGCAAGGACCTCGCCGAGCTCAAGCGCAGGCTGCGCGACAAGGCCCAGGCCGCCGTCGCGGCCGCCGCCGACGACCTGGAGCAGCACGGCCTCACGGCGTGGACCATCGGCCCGCTGGCCAAGGTCGTCGAGCGGCAGCGCGGCGGGTACGCCGTCAAGGGCTACCCGGCGCTGGTCGACGAGGGCGAGACCGTCGGCGTCGGCGTGTTCGACAGCCCGGGGGAGCAGTGGACCGCCATGTGGCGGGGCACCCGCCGCCTGGTGCTGCTCGGCGCACCGCCGCCGCTGAAGTCGCTGCAGGGCCGCCTGACCAACCAGGCCAAGCTGGCACTGAGCCGCAACCCGCACGGCAGCGTCGGCAAGCTGCTCGACGACGTCGTCACCACCGCCGTCGACAAGGTGATCATCGAGGCGGGCGGCCCCGCCTGGGACGCCGACGCGTTCGCCGCCCTGGTCGCCAAGGCACGCGCCGACATGCCGGACACCATGTACGAGATCCTGCAGCAGCTGGAGCCGATCCTGTCGTCGGCGTACGAGATCGACCGGCGGCTCAAGTCGATCACGAACGTGCTGCTGGTGCGCTCGGTCGCCGACATCCGCGCCCAGCTCACCGGCCTGGTCTACCCCGGCTTCGTGGCCGCCACCGGCCTGCGCCGCCTCCCCGACCTGGTCCGCTACCTGCGCGCCATCGAACAGCGCCTGGCCAAACTCCCCGAGCAGCCCCAACGCGACCGCGAACGCCTCCTGTTGATCGAGGACGTCCAGCAGGAGTACACCGACGCCAAGGCCGCCGTCCGCCCCGGCGCCCCCGGCTGGGACACCCTCGCCGAGGTCCGCTGGATGATCGAGGAACTCCGCGTCAGCTACTTCGCCCAGTCCCTCGGCACCCCCTACCCCGTCTCCGACAAACGCATCTACCGAGCCCTATCCACCCTCCCCACCTGACCCCCCCGGGGGTTTCGGCGTTGATCATGAACTTATGGGCATGTTCGACGGCGTGTCGCTTCCCTAACTTCATGATCGACGAAACGGAAAGCGGGAGCCTCGCCCTCCGGTGGTGAGAGGGTGGCTCCCGCTGGGGTTTTCGGGGGACTGGTTGTCAGTCCTTTTTGTCGATCTTGATTGTCTGCTGGTCGGCGGGGTCGATGAGCATGACCGTCGCTTCCTCGGGCAGGGGCGGTGGGGTGGGGGGCTGTGGGGCGCTGGGGGACTGCTGGGCGATGGCGGGCTGGGCGGCCCCGGCGGGGTTGCGGCGGGGCAGCGGCGGGGCGTCCCCGGCGGGCGGGGCGGGCGCGACCGGCGGCACGTGCGCGGTCGGCGCGCTGGACGAGGCGGTCGGCACGGTCGGCGCGGCGGCGACGGGTGGCGCGGCCACGGGGGCGGCCACGGGCGGTGCCGGTGGCACGTTGACCGTCGGGATGCTCTGCGGGGTCGCGCGCGGGTAGTGCAGCGACGGCGGCGGCACGTCCGGCAGGCCGGTGTACGCCGTGCCGCCCGGCTGCGCCGTGAACTGGCGGGTGGCGTCGACGGGCGCTCCGGGCCGGCCCTGCTGCAACGGGTACGCCGCGAGCGCGACCGTCTCGTCGGCGAGCCGCTCGTGCTTGCGCCAGCGGCGCGGGCTGGCGACCGTGGCCAGCAGCGGCACGGCGAGCACGACGCCCAGGCCCGACTGGCCGACGGCGCCGCCCATGTGGACGTCGAGCATCGCGAAGGTGTCCTCGTAGGACGCCGTGTGCGCGGCCGCCCAGACGCTCATGCCGAGCAGGCCGAGCCCGGCCAGGAACGGGCCGACCGGCGACAGCCGCACCATGGTGAGCACGGCGTAGAGGGCTCCGGCGAGCAGCAGCGCGCCGAGGGCCACGGTGGCGTCGAGGACCGCGGACGCCGCTCCACCGGCGACCCACATGGTCTGGAAGGCGCTGAGTCCCGTGCCTGTCAGCAGGAACACCGCCGGTGCGAACACCAGCGCTAGCAGGAACGAACCGATGTGGCGCACCATGCCTCCGGGGGTGACGACTGCTGGGCGTTCCAAGAATGGCGTATCGACGCCAACGGCGCGCGCCGGGGTCGTCAACCGTTGCCGCATCGCGCGTTCACCTGCGGCGCGGCGGCGTGTGCCGCGGCTTACTGTTTGCGGTGCGGGTGCGAGGGGGCGGCGTCCAGGCCGTACGGTGAGGTGTGCTCGACAGCCAGCAGGGCCGGCCGACCGCGTTCTCGCGGGTGACGCTGAGCCGCATCATGACCAACCAGGACGTGAACCTCTACGGCACCGTGCACGGTGGCGTGATCATGAAGTTCGTGGACGACGCGGCGGGCGCCGCCGCGGCCCGGCACTGCGGCTTCAACGCGGTGACCGTGGCCATCGACGAGATCACGCTGATGGTGCCGGTGCGGGTCGGTGACCTGGTGCACGCGAAGGCGCAGGTCAACTGGACCGGCAAGACCTCGCTGGAGATCGGCGTGACGGTGCTCGCCGAGCGCTGGAACGAGGCCGACCGCGAGCCCGTCAACGTCGCCACGGCGTACCTGGTGTTCGTGGGCGTGGACGCCGAGGGCAACCCGCGGGCGGTGCCGCCGGTGCTGCCGGAGACCCCCGACGACGTGCGCCGCTTCCACGAGGCGGAGATCCGCCGCGAGCACCGCCTGGCCCGCCGCCGCGCCATCGACAAGCACCGCGCCGACGGCGCCTGACCACGCCGCGCGACCTAAGCCTTATCGAAGCTCCGTTCCCGCTGCTCCGACAGCCGGAACGGAGCTTCGCGCGTCGGAGCGGGGTGGGCGGCGGGGACACCGGCGGGTGCCCGGTGATGTGCCCGGACCCACCGCGAGGCGGCCGTCCCAGGTCGGAGAATGGTCCGTCGTGCCATGCGGCAGGATGCGAACTGCGGCACGATGAGGTTTCGCGGGAGAGGATCATGATGACCGAGGCGCTCTGGACCCCACCGGCAGATGTCAGGCAGCGCTCCCGGATCGGGGACTACATCGGCTGGCTGGAGCGCGAGCGCGGGCTCACCTTCTCCTCGTACGACGAGCTGTGGCGCTGGAGCACCACCGACCTGGCCGGCTTCTGGTCCTCGATCTGGGACTACTTCGAGGTCATCGCACATGATCAGCCCACGGATGTGTTGCCCGACGCCACCATGCCGGGCGCGCGGTGGTTCCCCGGCGCGACGCTGAACTACGCCGAGCACGTGCTGCGTATGCCGGGCGTCGCCGACGACGAGGCCGTGGTGCTGGGCTACTCGCAGACCCGCGAGCCGGTCGTGCTGACCGCCGCGCAGCTGCGCGAGCAGGTCCGCCGGGCGCGGGCCGGGCTGCGGCGGCTCGGCGTCGGCGAGGGCGACCGGGTCGCGGCGTACCTGCCGAACATCCCGGAGACCGTGGTGCTGATGCTGGCCACGGCGAGCCTCGGCGCGATCTTCTCGTCGTGCGCGCCCGAGTTCGGCACCCGCAGCGTCACCGACCGCTGGCAGCAGATCTCCCCGAAGGTCCTGGTCGCCGTCGACGGCTACCGGTACGGCGAGAAGCTGATCGACCGCACGGGCGAGGTCGCCGCGATCCAGGCCGCGCTGCCGTCGCTGGCGCACACCGTGCTGCTGCCGTACACCGCGGGGCAGGTCGGCCTCGGCGAGCTGGCGGCCGACACCGACGAGCCGATGGCGTACGCCGCGGTCCCGTTCGCGCACCCGCTCTACGTCCTCTACTCCTCCGGCACCACCGGCCTGCCGAAGCCGATCGTGCACGGGCACGGCGGCATCCTGCTGGAGCACCTGAAGATGCTCGCCCTGCACCACGACCTGGGGCCGGGCGACCGCTACTTCTGGTTCTCCACCACCGGCTGGATGATGTGGAACTACCTGGTCTCCGGCCCGGCCGTGGGCGCGGCGATCGTGCTGTTCGACGGCAACCCGGCCGCTCCCGACCTGGGCGCGCTGTGGCGGCTCGCCGAGGAGGCGGGCATGACCTACTTCGGCACGTCCGCGCCGTACCTGCTGGCCTGCCGCAAGGAGGGCATCGTCCCGCGGGAGGTCGCCGACCTGTCGAAGCTGCGCGGGCTGGGCTCCACCGGGGCGCCGCTGCCCGCCGAGGGCTTCGGGTGGGTGTACGAGAACGTCAACCCCGACCTGCTGCTGCTGTCGCTGTCCGGCGGCACCGACGTGTGCACCGGCTTCGTCGGCGGCACCCCGCTCAACCCCGTCTACCCCGGCGAGATCGCGGCCCGCTGCCTCGGCGCCAAGGTCGAGGCGTTCGACCCGACCGGCCACCCGGTCGAGAACGCGCTCGGCGAGCTGGTGATCAGCGCGCCGATGCCCAGCATGCCGGTCGGCTTCTGGGGCGACGCCGACGGCTCGCGCTACCGCGAGGCGTACTTCGACGTGTTCCCGGGGGTGTGGCGGCACGGCGACTGGATCACCATCACCGAGCGCGGCACCTGCGTGATCACCGGCCGCTCGGACGCCACCCTCAACCGGGGCGGGGTGCGCCTGGGCACCGCCGAGTTCTACTCCGTGGTCGAGGGCATGGCCGAGGTCGCCGACTCCGTCGTGGTCCACCTGGAGGACGACGAGGGCGGCGCGGGAGAGCTGCTGCTCTTCGTCGTGCTCCAGCCCGGCCTGGCACTCGACGAGGCACTCAAGGCCAAGATCGCCCGCGAGCTGCGCACCGCCCTGTCACCCCGCCACATCCCGGATGTGATCTACCAGGTCAACGCCGTCCCCCGGACGCTGTCCGGCAAGAAGCTCGAGGTCCCCGTCAAGCGCATCCTCACCGGCACCCCCGTCGACGCGGCCGCCGCCAAGGGCGCCCTCGCGAACCCCGAGTCCCTGCTCGCCTTCGAAACCCTCGCCAAGTCCCGCTGACCGTCCCGCGCCCCTCGGGTGCCCCCGCCACCTGCCGCAACTTTGAAGACTCGTGCCCTGCGGGCTGCTCCGATGCCGCGAGTCTTCAAGAGTTGCGCCCGCGGTGCTGAGCCGGGTCGCGGCGCGGCTGGGCCGGGGCCGGGTGGCCCGGGGGTCCCGTCCCGGGGGTCTCGGGGGTCAGGGGATGAGGCGGGCGTGTTCGGTGGCGGCGCGGGTGTCGAGGATGCCCGCGGCGGTGTTGTGGGAGAGGACGAGGCTCGCGCCGGCGGCGATGGGGGCGGTCAGCCAGTCCAGCGGGCGGGGGTGGGCGCCCAGGTCGATGAGCACGCGGTCGCCCTTGTTGATCTCCAGCTCCTTGGCGCGGGCCAGGGACCGCTCGGCCAGGTCGGCGTGGGTGATGGAGCCGCCACCGCCGGGCAGGCCGACCAGCGACGCGGCGCCGGGGTCGGCGGGCGGGCCGCCGTAGAAGTCGCCGTGGGCGCGCGCCGAGCTGACCCAGTCCGACACCCCGGCGGGCAGGTTGCGCAGCGGCAGGGCGAACGGGTGCAGGCTCACCGCGTACGTGTCGGGGGCGGCGGGACCGGCCTCGGGCTCGACGAAGGCGACGTCGGCGGGCAGGTCGGCGGAGTGCGACACGGCCAGCCCGGCCGTCCACGCCGCCAGCATGATCGACGCGGTCTGCCAGTGCGGCGGCAGCGCGATCCGGGCGACGTCTCCGGCGCCCAGGCCGCACCCGTCGACGAGCAGGTTCGCGGTCTTGGCCACCCAGTTGGCCAGGGTCGCGCCGGAGAGCTCGGTACGCTCGCCGGTGGCGTCGTCGTACCAGGTGAGAAGCGGTTTTGCCGGATCGGTGGCGACGGCGGCGGCGAAAAGCTGACCGATAGTGGACACGTGGTCAGGCTACCGACACTGCCGCGTCGTGGACCTTGCCTCGGGGCATGTCGGGCGTAGTCTGAAGCCTGACTGCTGTGAAACAGCGCACAGTCTCACAACCGCAGAGCGGCGGTCGACTGGGCTGCGCTGCACACCCCCACAAGGAGTGTTCACCGTGACGATCGCTCGCTCTCCCCGGGTGCTTGTCGATGCCACCAGCGTGCCCGCCGATCGCGGCGGCGTGGGCCGGTATCTCGACGGGCTTCTCGGCGCCCTCGCCGACCATTCCGACATCGACCTCGTCGTCGTGTCGCAGCGCACCGACCAGGAGCGCTACGCCCGTACGCTGCCGCACGCGCAGGTCGTCGCGGCGCCCGCCGCCGTGGCGCACCGCCCCGCCCGGCTGGCCTGGGAGCAGACCGGCCTGCCGCTGCTCGCCCAGCAGGTCGGCGCGCAGGTGCTGCACTCGCCGTTCTACACCTGCCCGCTGCGGGCCGGCTGCCCCGTGACGGTGACCGTGCACGACGCCACCTTCTTCACCGAGCCGGAGCACTACGAGAAGTCGCGCGGCACCTTCTTCCGCTCCGCGATCAAGACGTCGCTGCGCCGGGCCGAGCGGGTGATCGTGCCCAGCAAGGCCACCCGCGACGAGCTGATCCGGCTGCTCGACGCCGACCCGACCCGCATCGACGTGGCATACCACGGCGTCGACCACACCGCGTTCCACGTGCCCGGCGAGGAGGAGAAGGCCCGGGTGCGGGCCCGGCTCGGGCTCGGCGAGCAGTCGTACATCGCGTTCCTCGGCGCCAAGGAGCCCCGCAAGAACGTGCCGAACCTGGTCCGCGGCTGGATCGCGGCGGTGCGCGACCGGGTCGACCCGCCGGCGCTGGTGCTGGCCGGCGGCCAGGGCCACGACGACGAGATCGACCGCGTGGCGGGCGAGGTCCCCGCGCACCTGCGGCTGCTGCGCCCAGGCTATCTGCGGTACGCCGACCTGCCGGGCTTCCTCGGCGGGGCGGTGCTGTGCGCGTACCCCAGCCATGGTGAGGGTTTCGGCCTGCCGATCCTGGAGGCGATGGCCTGCGGGGCTCCGGTGCTGACCACGCCGCGGCTGTCCCTGCCGGAGGTCGGCGGCGACGCCGTCGCCTACACCGGCCAGGATGCCGACCACATCGCCAAGGACCTCGCGGCCCTGCTCGACGACCAGCCGCGCCGCAACGCGCTGGCCGCGGCGGGCCTGGCCCGGGCCAAGGAGTTCAGCTGGAACTCCAGCGCCGAGGCGCACGTAGCCGCGTGGCAGCGGTCGATCCGCCACCACCACCGGTGATGCAACACGCACCCCGCCCCTAGCAGGCGAATGCGGCTTGTGTCACGGGCGGGGTGCGCTGCCGGGTCGCCTCGGTCAGGCATGATGGTCGGATGCTGCACGCCGTCATTCCCGCAGGTGGAAGTGGAACCCGTCTCTGGCCGCTGTCGCGCGCCACGAACCCCAAGTTCCTGCACCCGCTGACCGGCACCGCGGAGACGCTCATCCAGGCCACCCTGGCGCGGCTCGCCCCGGTGGCGGCGCTCGCGGACACGTACGTGGTGACCGGCGTGGCGCACGCGCCCGGGATCGCGCGGCAGCTGCCCGACCTGCCCGACTCCAACATCCTCATCGAGCCGAGCCCGCGCGACTCCTGCGCCGCGATCGGCCTGGCCGCCGCGGTGATCGCGCAGCGCGACCCCGAGGCCGTGATGGGCTCGTTCGCCGCCGACCACCTGGTCCGCGACGGCGCCCGGTTCACCGAGGTGCTGCGCCAGGCCGAGGCCGGCGCCCGCCGCGGCCTGCTCATGACGGTCGGCATCACGCCCACCCACCCCGAGACGGGGTACGGCTACCTCCAGTGCGGCGCCGTCGTCGACGGCCCGATCCGCACCGTCGACGAGTTCAAGGAGAAGCCCTCCCTGGACGTGGCGACCGGCTACGTGCAGTCCGGCCGGCACCTGTGGAACGCCAGCATGTTCGTCTGGCGCGTCGACGTCTTCCTCAAGGAGCTGGCCCGCCAGCAGCCGCAGCTGCACGACGGCCTGGTCCGCATCGCCGCCGCCTGGGACACCGAGGACCGCGACCGGGTGCTCGGCGAGATCTGGCCGACCCTGCCCAAGATCTCCGTCGACTACGCGGTGATGGAGGGTGCGGCCGCCGCCGGGCTGGTCGCGACCGTCCCCGGCGACTTCGGCTGGAACGACGTCGGCGACTTCCACACCCTCGGCGACGTGCTGCCCGGCGACGACGACGGCAACGTCGTGGTCGGCGACAGCGCCACCCTCGACGGCGGCAAGCCCGAGGTGCTGCTGCACGACTGCGCCGGCACCGTCGTCGTGCCGCAGTCCGGCCGGCTCGTCGCCGCGCTCGGCATGCGCGACGTGATCGTGGTCGACACCCCCGACGCCGTGCTGGTCTGCCCGCGCGACCGGGCCCAGGACGTCAAGAAGCTCGTCGACGAGCTCAAGGAGCGGGGCGACAGCCGGATCTAGTCTGGTCGCCATGCGACTGGTGGAGCTGACCGCGGCGGGCAACGAAGCGAGCGACCTGCTGCCCGTGCACGACGCCGGCCTGCTGGCCGAGCTCGGCGCACGCCGCGCCTACTGGACCGTGCTCGACGAGGGCCCGGTCGAGCAGTGCCTGGCCCTGCTCGTCGAGCAGCCCGACGGGCAGTGGCGCGCCGAGCACGTCAAGGCCGACGCGGGCGAGCACGCCGGGCGCACCGAGGACGGCGAGGCGCTGGCCCGCCACGACGGCTGGGTGTACGTGCTCGGCTCGCACTTCGGCTCCAAGGCCGGCCCGCTGCGGCCCAAGCGCGCCTTCGTGGCCCGCTTCCGCGAGTCCGCCGCGCCGCGGCTGGAAATCGTCCGGCACCGGTTCGCGCTCCACCGGGCCGTGAACGACGCCCTCGCCGCGCTCGCCGTCACCGGCCACCCGGCCGCGCCTGAACCGGTCGCCGACGCCGTGCACGCCGGGTTCGTCACCGAGGCGCTGCGGCGCGGCACGGCCAAGGGCAAGCGGTGGACGGCGCAGCTCGCCCCCGGCGACCACCCGGTCAACATCGAAGGCGCCGCGTTCACCGCCCGGGGCACCCTGCTGGCCGGGTTGCGCTGGCCGGTGACCGCCGCCGGGGAGCCGATCCTCGTCGAGCTGACCGGCCTGCCGGGGCTGTTCACCGGCGGCACCCTCGACGTGGCCGGGGTGTACGCGCTGACCGGGACCGGGTCCGGCCCGCTCGGGGTGCGGGCGCTCGCGGCACGCGCCGACGGGGCGTACGACGTGGTCGTGGGTTCGATCGACGCGCTCGACAAGGGCTCGATCCTGCTCGAACACCACCCGCACGCCCGCCACGCGACCTGCCGCCACCTGCGGTTCCGCCTGCCCGACGCGGCGGGAGCGGGGCTCATCGCGCCCGAGCCGGTCGCCGACCTCGCGCCGCTGCACCACGTCGAGGGCGTGTCCGAACACGACGGGCACCCGGTGTACGTCGCCGACGAGGACCACCGCATCGCCCTCTGGCTGACCGGGCCCTAACCCCGCACCGCCCCTGACATGGCCGCGTGCCGTAGCGGCTTGCGCGCCGTGTGGCTGCGTGCCGTGGTGGTTGCGCGCCGTGTGGCTGCGTGTCGTGGTGGTTCGCGGTGCCGTGTGGCTGGGTGTCGTAGTGGCTTGCGGTGCCGTGTGGCTGGGTGCGGTTTCAGGGAAAGTGGGCTTGTTCGGGGTGGGAAGGATGCTGTTTCCCCGAAAGAGCACGACACCTGCGGGCGCACCAGGGTGCTGACGCACGGAGCGGCCGGTCAGATCGCCCCCCGGCACTCTGACCAGCCGCTGCCGCATCGCCCCGTACGCCCCCGTACGGTCCAGGGACGGGCACCCTCCGCGTGAACGCCGTCCCGGCTCCCCAGGCCCGACAAGGATCGTCCACCGAACAGTGACCGGTCCACGACATTCGGCTGTGACTTAAAGACGCTGGTCACGTCCGCCGGTAGAGTCAGCGGCACCCCCTCATCCGGAGAGTCCATGCTGCGTATCCACTTCACCAGCACCGACCTGATCCGTACGCGGATCGCGACGGTGCCGGATCCGTTGTGGGAGCTCGCGCTCAGCATCCACCTGCTCCGCATGCGCGGCACCGACCCGCTGCTGACCGGGTGGAAGCGCAACATGATCAGCAACCTGAAGCCGGGCGGCCTGCTGCGCGACGAGGTCGGGCTGCTGCTCGCACTGAACCCGCCCGTCGGCTACTTCCCCGACTTCCTCACCCCGCCCGAGGGCACCGGGGGCATCAGCGCAGGTCTCGACGCCGTGCTGACCACCCCGAAGGGCAGGCTGCGCAAGGAGATCAACTCGCTCGGCGACGCGCAGGGCTCGCTGCCCGCCAACGTCGACGACGTCGGCAGCGGGCAGACCGGAGCCCTCGACGAACTCGGCACCGCCATCAGCCGCTACCACGAGACGGCCATCGCCCCGATGTGGGACCGCGTCCGCACCGCCGTCGACGCCGACCGCGGCCTGCGCGCCCGCACGATGATCGACTCCGGGACCGAAGGGCTGCTGAACAGCCTGCACCCGACGGTGCGCTTCGACGGCAGCGTGCTGGAGGTCGCGGACTACCCGTCCCACCGGGAGGTCCACCTGGAGGGGCGCGGGCTGCAGCTCATGCCGTCGTACTTCAAGACGCCGACCAAGCCGGTGACGCTGTTCGACCCGGAGCTGCCACCGGTGCTCGTGTACTCCGTGCACCAGGAGGCACGGGCAGCCGTGGTGCGCAGCGGTGAGGCGCTGTCGGCGCTGCTCGGGCGGACCCGGGCCGCGGTGCTGGACCTGGTCGCCCAGGGCAGCACCACGACCGAACTGGCCCGGCGGCTCGACGTGTCACCGGCCGCCGTCAGCCAGCATGTCGCGGTGCTGCGCGACGCGGGCCTGCTGCACAGCGTGCGGGACCGGAACACGGTGCACCACACGCTGACGCAACTGGGGTACGCGATGCTCGCCGGCCGCTCAGCGCCTACGCCGTGACCTGATCAGGAGCAGTGCCAGGACACCAACGACGATGACGACGGCACCGGCGATCAGCATGAACGTCTTCGAGCCGTTCGAGTCCGGCTCGGTAGGGCGGTTCGCAGAGGCGCTAGGTGTGGGTGAGGCGAGCGGGGGTACGTCCGCTGTCAGTGCAGCGACGATGTCGAGCACGCCGTAGCCGTACTGCGGATCCCTTCCTGCAGGTCCCTTGTCCACCGCCGTCGCGGTGATGCGGTGGATGACATCAGCCGCAGACAACTCTGGATACTTGGCGCGCACCAACGCCACGGCCCCGGAGACGATGGCCGTCGAGTCTGACGTCCCTGACGTGGTACGCCAGAGGTGGTCTAGTCCGGTACTGGTGATCCCGTCACAGGGCGCGGAGATGACAACCGCGGCGCCGGACACGGAGGTTGCCGCGGGCTGCCCGTCCCTGCCCACGCCAGCCACTGCCAGCACGCCCGGTATCGCCGCTGGATAGCCGACGGTCTTATCCACTGGCTTGTTTCCTGCGCTGGCCACCACGACGATGTCGGCGGAGATCGCTTTCCTGACCGCCTCTCGCAGGAGCGCGTCATCGAAGTCGTTGGCGAGCGAAACCGAGATGACGTCCGCTCCCTGTGCTGTTGCCCACTCGATGCCGCTGGCGATTTCAGCGGTGTTGGTGAGACCGCGAATCGAGTTACGAACCGGCATGATCGTCGCCGCGGGCGCCACGCCTCGCACCCGACCATGCGCGGCGATGAGCCCAGCCATGCCCGTCCCGTGACCGAACTCATCGACCCGCCCGTCACCAGGTCCCTCACGGGTGAGGTCGGCTCCAGGCTTCACTGAACCCCGCAGGTCTGGATGGGTCGCATCCACTCCAGAGTCCACGACTGCCACGACGACCCCGGCACCCTGGGTGATCTTGTGAGCCTCGTCAGTCCGAAGGAACTTGTGGAACCACTGCCCTTCCGAAATTTGGTCCGCCGAGGCACTCGACGCGCCCGGGCTACCGAGAACGGAGACGAGAAAGGCGGTCGAAACAGCGAGCGTGGCGCGGTGCAAACGGTTCACGGTTCAGTGGCTCCTCGGCGAATGGTGACGGTGGGAGCAGGCTCGGTCGATTCCTCGTTACGCCATGGCATGGCTGTTTGGGTGAACCAAGCCCGAAAGTCCTCCTCGACTTGCTCGGGAGTCGGGTCGGCCGCGGGTGGCAAGCTGGTTGGCTGAATGATCGGCGACACCCCATGTGCCACATCCCAGCGTGTGTCGGGACTGCGCCGGTAACCTTCACCGCCGCCGCGCGCCTGGCCGGCGGGTCCTCCCATGGGCATGGGCATCATCGCGGGCATGCCAGATGACCCGCCACGAATCGGCGACGCGACGGTGGGGGTGCCATTGGAGCCCGGCTGTGGGAGCGCGACGACGTAGCCCTCCCTGCCGACGCCTGGTCCTGGCAACACGTAAGCGCCTCCGTAGGGCGCATAAGGGCTGCCTGGGGCGATCGGCATCATGGACACAGGCTGGCCGGGAACCGCTGGCACGGGCGGTGGCACGCTCTGCAGCACCGGACCCGAGTCGTCAGGTGGCGGAGTGATCAACGGAGGGAAACCGGGCAATGTCGGTGGCACCGGGTTCGGTGAGTGAACCGTCCCGGGGCTGTAGCCGATAGTCCGCTTCGCTCTGGTTGGCTGGGGGACTGGGCCTGGGACCGGTTCTGTCGGTGGCGACTCCACGTTTCGGGAGCTGGGCTCAGCGGGCATCGTAATCTGGCTTCGATGATCGCGAATGGCGCGTTCAGTGGCTACCATCGTCTGCTCGGTGAGGTAACTGAGCCGCGTAGCCTCATGATCCCACCACTCCGGCCCGCCTTCGTTGGTGGTCGTTTCCCAGGCCTGCACGATCTGGTGGACCTCACGCTTGGCTTTGGCGGTGGATGTCATGATCCCGTCGATCGCCAACGCATTCTGGATCGCCGTTTCGCCGTCCATCCGCATGCTGGCGATCAGATCGTCAATGCGGCGCAGTGCCATCGTCGCGGCACGGCTCTGCTCGGCTGGCCACAGCTGAGCTAGAGCGTCCCGGCGCTGGGACAACCGGTCTGCTTGTGAGATCAATAGCGAAGCGAGGGAGCGAAGGCCCTTGACCTGCTCCCAGCCCAGGCTGTCGTCCTCATGGCGGATCATGTCCCACACGCGCGGCGGATCGACCGAGGCCCAATTGGTCTCGCCCTGTGTCGGCCAGGTCTTCAGAGCATTCTGTGGCTTGGCGACGTATCCGGCTTCTTCGGGCAGCATGCCCACTGGCCCCGAAGTCATGCCAGCATCCCTCGCTGAGGGTGCGACGGAATGGGAACATCGCGCTTCTCCAGCTGAGCGACCACCTTACTTAGCTCGCTTTCCACCTCGGTGACACGAGCCGCCGCTCGTGCGTCCGCATCGGCGTAATTCTCGACGATTCGCTCAAGTGCGATGGCAAGGGCTTCAGCCACGCGCAGCTGGTACTCGGCATTCGCGCGGTGCTTGACGAGCACGTCATTCACTGAGGCTCTAGCGGCTCGGCCTTCTGCGCAGTCGAGCGCGAGGCAGAAGCGGGCGCCGTACCGCATCTGCCGCTGGGCCGTGGCGAAGCCGGGCCGTAGGTCCTCGTCGGTGTCGCGGCGCAGGTCCGCGCTGATCTCGCGTAGGCCGGCCAGGTCGACGGTGAGCCTGCCGTGCACGGGTCGTTCAGGCATGCTTCCCTCCCCAAAGAAGCGCGCTGTGAGTCGGCGCCCCGGCACTCCACGGTCCACACCGGGCCGGACGCGACGCCTGACGGGGAGGGTAACGGATCGACCCTACTCAGCGCAGCCCTAGCGCCACCCCCTGTGGATAACCGCGTGCCACACGGCCGCGAAGATCGCTGTTTCCGGTCAAAACCTGTGGTCTCACTGCACTTTCTGACCGAAAACAGCGATCATCGCCCCGAAAAAAGTACGTCAGTCGGTGCGGCCGAGGGCGCGGGCTTCGGCGGTGCCGAGGGAGAAGAGGTCGTGTTCGGCGTCGCGGATCAGGGTGGGGATGACGCCGCTGCTGTCGCGGGTGGACGTGAGCAGGCCGCGTACGACCGCGACCGGCACCCGGTCGACCTTGCCCTTGACCAGCTCGGCGGCGGCGGCGAGCTCGTCGACGACGGCCATCTGGGTGATGTGGAGCTCGTTGCCGTGCGGGTCGGTCTCGCCGCGGTAGTCGCGCAGCGGCTCGATGCCGGCGCAGCCGAGGGCCACGTCGGTGAGCCCGTTGCGCCACGGCCGCCCCATGGTGTCGCTGATGATCACGGCGACGTCGAGGCCGTACTCGTCGCGCAGGGTCCGGCGCAGGGCGCGGGCGGAGCGGTCGGGGTCCTCGGGGAGCAGGACGAGCTGCGAGCGCTCCACGTTGGAGTTGTCGATGCCGGCCGACGCCATGACGAAGCCGTGGTGGGTCTGCACGATGCGGGTGTGGCCGCGGGTGGCGACGATGCGGGCGGTCTGCGACTGCAGGATGCGCTCGCGGGCGGCTTCGCGTTCGGGGCCGCTCTCGGGCACGTCGGCCAGGGCGCCCTCGGCCTTCGACACGATCTTGCTGGTGACCACGAGGATGTCGCCGTCGGCCAGCCACGGCGCGGCGGCGACGATCAGCTTGGCGAGGTCGTCGCCGGGCCGCACGTCCGGGATGCCCCGCACGGCGAGCACCGTGAACCCGTCGATCATGCCGCCACCTCGCCGCGCGTCATCGGGCCGTGGACGCTCATGCTCCGGCTCCTCCCAGCTCCAGTGCCGCGCGGACCATGGCGGCGGTGGCGTCGTCGTCGGTCATCCACAGCGGCGCGGCGGCGACGCGTACGCCGGGGACGTCGGTCGCGGCGTCGCCGGTGTCAACGAGCCAGCCGTCGAGTACGCCACCGTCGGCGCGCGCCCCGTAGAGGCGGCCGACACCCTCGGCGGTGCACGCGACGTCGATCGCGGCGAGGCACTTGTCGGCCATGCCGCGTACCACGCTGCCGCCGATGATCGGGGAGATGCCGACGACGGGCGCGGAGCCCGCGACCAGCGCCTCGCGCAGCGCGGCGACGGCGAGCACCGGCGCGATGGAGACGACGGGGTTGCTCGGGGCGAGCAGCACGACGTCGGCGGCGGCGAGCGCGTCGAGCACCCCGGCGGCGGGTTTGGCGGTGTCGGCGCCGACGAAGCGGAACTGCTCGGCGGGCAGCGCGGCGCGGTGGCGTACCCACCATTCCTGGAAGTGGATGGCGCGGGTGCCCTCGGCGTCGGTGACGACGACGTGGGTCTCCAGGCGGTCGTCGGTGGCGGGCAGCAGGGTGACGCCGGGCCGCCAGCGGTCGCACAGCGCCGCGACGACCGCGGACAGCGGGTAGCCGGCGTTGAGCATGCGGGTGCGGACCAGGTGGGTGGCGATGTCGCGGTCGCCGAGGCCGAACCAGGTGGGCTCGGCGCCGTACTTCGCGAGCTCCTCCTTGACGGTCCAGGTCTCGCCCGCGCGGCCCCAGCCGCGCTCGGGGTCGATGCCGCCGCCCAGGGTGTACATGACCGAGTCGAGGTCGGGGGTGATGCGCAGCCCGTGCATCCACACGTCGTCGCCCACGTTCACGACGGCGGTCACCTCGGCGCCGGTGGCGCGGGCGTGCGCCCGTACCCCCGCCAGGAAGCGCGCCCCGCCGATGCCGCCTGCCAGCACCACGATCCGCATGGCGACATCCTCCCGCACCGCGGTGGGACGCCGGGGCCAGGGTCGTAGGCTGGCGACCATGTCCAGCGAGGTCGCAGCGCAGTCCAAGGTCACCGACGCGGAGATCTCGCGTGCGCTCAAGCGCGCCGCGGCGGGCCGCGCACTGGACGCCGCGGAGGCGACGGCCCTGCTCAGCGCGCATGGTGCGGCCTTCGACGAGCTGCTGTCCCTGGCTTCGGGGGTACGCGACGCGGGCCTGCGCGACGCCGGCCGGCCGGGCGTGATCACGTTCTCGAAGAAGGTGTTCATCCCGCTGACCAGGCTGTGCCGTGACCGTTGTCACTACTGCACGTTCGCGACGGTGCCGCACCGGCTCCCGGCGGCGTACCTGGACCGCGACGAGGTGCTGGCGATCGCCCGGCAGGGCGCGGCGCTGGGCTGCAAGGAGGCCCTGTTCACGCTGGGCGACCGCCCGGAGGACCGGTGGCCCGCCGCGCAGGCCTGGCTGGACGAGCGGGGGTACGCCTCCACGGTTGACTACCTGCGTGCGGTCGCGATCGCGGTGCTGGAGGAGACCGGGCTGCTGCCGCACCTCAACCCGGGCGTGCTGAGCTGGGCGGAGCTGCAGCGGCTGCGGCCGGTGGCGCCGAGCATGGGCATGATGCTGGAGACGACCGCGACGCGCCTGTGGTCCGAGCCGGGCGGCCCGCACTACGGCTCGCCGGACAAGGAGCCGGCGGTCCGGCTGCGGGTGCTGGCCGACGCGGGCCGGGTGGGGGTGCCGTTCACCACGGGCATCCTGATCGGCATCGGCGAGACGCACGCCGAGCGGGTCGACGCGCTGTTCGAGCTGCGCCGCAGCCACCGCGAGTACGGCCACCTGCAGGAAGTCATCGTGCAGAACTTCCGGGCCAAGCCGGACACCGCGATGCGCTCCACGCCCGACGCCTCGGTGCGCGACCTGGCCGCCACGGTCGCGGTGACCCGGCTGCTGCTGGGGCCGGGCATGCGGATCCAGGCCCCGCCGAACCTGATCGACGCCTCGTTCGAGCTGCTGGTCAAGGCCGGCATCGACGACTGGGGCGGGGTCTCGCCGCTGACGCCGGACCACGTGAACCCCGAGCGCCCCTGGCCGCACCTGGACGAGCTGGCGGCGCTGACCAAGGACGCCGGGTTCGAGCTGCGCGAGCGGCTGACGGTGTATCCGGGCTACGTGCGCGGCGGGGACCGCTGGCTCGACCCGCGCCTGCACCCGCACGTGCGGGCGCTGGCCGACGCGGACGGCATGGCCGTCGCCGACGCGCCCGTCACCGGCCGTCCCTGGCAGGAGCCCGAGGTCGAGGGCGGCACCGGCCGCGTCGACCTGCACCGCGAGATCGACGCCGAAGGGCGCGCCGAGGACCGGCGCGGCGACTTCGACACGGTGTACGGCGACTGGTCGGCGGTCGGCGAGGCGGCCGCCCGTGACGCCGGGCCCGCGGTCAGCGTGGGCGCGCTCGCGGCCGGGCTGCGGATCGCGCGGGAGAACCCGGCGGCGCTGCTGGAGCCGGTGCACGAGGAGGCGGCGCTGGCACTGCTGCACGCCGACGGCGCGGCGCTGGACGAGCTGTGCCGCATCGCCGACGACGTGCGCCGCGACACCGTCGGCGACGACGTCACGTACGTGGTCAACCGCAACATCAACTTCTCGAACGTGTGCTACGTGGGCTGCCGGTTCTGCGCGTTCGCGCAGCGCGAGCGGGACGCCGACGCGTACCGGCTGAGCGTGGCGCAGGTCGCCGACCGGGCCGAGGAGGCCTGGCGCGACGGGGCCACCGAGATCTGCGTGCAGGGCGGCATCGACCCGCAGCTGCCCGTGTCGGTGTACCCGGACCTGGTCCGCGCGGTTAAGGAGCGCGTGCCGGGGATGCACGTGCACGCCTTCTCGCCGATGGAGATCGTCACCGCGGCCGCCAAGGCCGGAGTGTCCGTCCAGGACTGGCTGACGCGGCTGCGCGAGGCCGGGTTGGACACCATCCCCGGCACCGCCGCCGAGATCCTCGACGACGAGGTGCGCTGGGTGCTGACCAAGGGCAAGCTGCCCACCTCCGCCTGGGTGGAGACCGTCGAGACGGCGCACCGGCTGGGCATCCGGTCCAGCTCGACGATGATGTACGGCCACGTCGACCACCCGCGGCACTGGCTGGGCCACTTCCGGGTGCTGGCCGGGCTGCAGGACCGCACCGGCGGCTTCACCGAGTTCGTGGCGCTGCCGTTCGTGCACACCAACGCCCCGATCTACCTGGCCGGCATCTCCCGCGCGGGGGCGACGTGGCGGGAGAACCGCGTGGTGCACGCCATGGCGCGGCTGCTGCTGCACGGTCGCATCCCGAACATCCAGTGCTCCTGGGTGAAGCTCGGCGACGAGGGCACCGTGGCCATGCTCAACGGCGGCTGCAACGACCTCGGCGGCACGCTCATGGAGGAGACGATCTCCCGAATGGCCGGATCGGCGCACGGTTCGGCACGTACGGTGGAACAGCTGCACGCCATCGCCGCGGCCGCCGGCCGCCCCGCCCGCCAGCGGACGACGAGTTACGTCCGCTAGCCGCTCACTCCTGTCCGAAGGTAGTCAGCGACCTGCCGTCAAGTTCGACACGCCAGCAGAATTTCGTCGCGACACGCCCGGCATGCCGTCACCGGTTTCGGGTCTGAATCGATAGGGCAGTGGCGGGACGGTGAAGACCGAGCCGAACGGCCCTGCCGGACGTGTACCAGAGTCACCTTGACGGTGCACGTACGACACGCGTGTAATTTTGCGTGGGGCTGGAGGTAGCGGCATCCACAAAACCGCCTATGTGGACAAACGCTCTCCAGGTGGGGGGTTGCGTCGGTCGCGTGCCGGCGCGCAATAAGGAGGCAGCGGAGATGGACGGTCGCCCCGTCGTGGCGGATCTGCTGGGCAACGCGCCCGAGTGGCAGGAGCACGCGCTGTGCTCCCAGACTGACCCGGAGGCGTTCTTCCCCGAGAAGGGTGGTTCTACCCGCGAGGCCAAGCGCATCTGCTCGCGCTGCGAGGTCAAGTCCGAGTGCCTGGAGTACGCGCTCTCGCATGACGAGCGTTTCGGCATCTGGGGTGGACTGTCCGAGCGCGAGCGCCGCAAGCTCAAGCGCCGCGCGGTCTGACATACGTGGAGGCTGCCGGGGCCGTTGGGGGACGGCCCGGCAGCGCTTCCACCGCGCGCCGACCCGGCTCGCTACAAGATCACACCGGCGTGCCGACCCCGCCGTGGCCTCAGGCCAGGTCGTCCGGGTTGAGGCCGAGCAGGTTCGCGACCTGCTCCACGATGACGTCGCGCACCAGCTCGCCCAGGTCGTCCCGGTCCGAGGCGCGGAACTCCAGCGGGCGCCGGTAGACCACGATCCGCGGCGGCACCCCGTGCCGGCCCGGCCGTCCCGGCAGCAGCCGCGCCAGCGGCACCCGCCCGTCCTCCAGCACGTCCGAGTCGTAGACGTTGAGGTCCGGCGGCACGTCCTCGACCGCGAACTCCACCCCGGCCAGCTCGGTCGCGAACCGCGCCTCGAGCGACTCCACCGTGTCCAGCACCAGCTCGTCGAAGACCTCGGCCTTGGTCCGGGCCAGCGGCACGCTCGCGGGCACCAGCCGGCCCCGCATCCCCCTGCCGTGGCGGTCGCGGCGTCGGCGGGCGAGGGTCGGGCGGCGGCGGGCGGGACTGGTCACTTCGCCAATGTATCTCCGCGCGCCAGTCCCGGGTCCCGGTACCGGGGCGTGATCCTTCCCTCGGCGTGTCGCGGCGCAACGGGTGAGCCGATGCCCGGCGGGGCGCTAACGTCACACGCCGTGAGGTCTCCACGGCGTTGCTCTCGTAACGGCTGCCCCCGGCAGGCGGTCGCAACGCTGACCTATGTCTATGCCGAGTCCACTGCGGTGGTCGGCCCGCTCGCCGCGTACCAGGAGCCGCACACGTACGACCTGTGCGAGCCGCACGCGCTGAGCCTGACCGCGCCGCGCGGCTGGGACCTGGTCCGCCACGACGGCGAGTTCGAGCCGCCGCCGCCCACCACCGACGACCTGGTCGCCCTGGCCGAGGCCGTCCGCGAAGCGGCCCGCCCCGCGCCCCGGCAGGCCCCGCCGGAACCGCCCCACGGCCCGCCCACCCCCGGCCGCCGCGGCCACCTCCGCGTCATCCCCCCGAACTGAAGATAGGAAGGGCACCTTCTTAACGCTATGCGTAGTAGAAGGTGCCCTTCTTAACCCCGCCCTCGCGGGCGGCTGGTGGAGATCACTGTTTCTGGTCGAGAAGTGCACTCCCACCAGAGCTCCTGACCTAGAACACCGATCATGGCCGAGGAGGCCCGGCTACCGCCGCCCAGGCACGCGCAGCCCGGCGCCGACGGCCCGCGCACGCGGCGTTAAGAAGGTGCCCTTCCGCTACGGATAGCGTTAAGAAGGTGCCCTTCCTTTCCGGTGGGAGAGGGTGTCGAGGGTGGTGACGGCGCGCAGGGCGGTGTTGATGCCCAGCCAGCGCAGGGGTTCGGGCTCCCAGCGGCGGGAGCGGTGGTTGACCCAGGGCAGGACGGTCAGGGGTGACTCGCGGCCGGTGATGAGGTCGGCGAGGGTGCGGCCGGCCAGGTTGGTGGCGGCGACGCCGTCGCCGACGTAGCCGCCGGCCCAGGCCAGGCCGGTGGTGCGGTCCAGGCCGACCGAGGGGTGCCAGTCGCGGGCGATGCCGAGCGGGCCGCCCCAGGCGTGGGTGATCCGGGCGCCGTCCAGTGCGGGGAACAGGTCGATCAGGGTGTCGCGCAGCGCCAGGTGCACGGCGGGCTCGTGGTCGAAGGCGGGGCGCACCGTCGAGCCGAAGTGGTACGGCGCGCCACGCCCGCCGAAGGCGAGCCGGTCGTCGGCGGTGCGCTGGCCGTAGATCACCAGGCGCCGGTGGTCGGTGAAGGTCTCCCGCCGGTCCAGCCCGGCCTCGTCCCAGAACGCCTTCGGCAGCGGCTCGGTCGCGATCATGAGGGAGTAGATCGGCACGAGGTCGCGCCGGTGGCCGGGCAGCGTGGGCGTGTACCCCTCCGTCGCGCGCACCACGACCCCGGCGCGTACGGTCCCGCGCTCGGTGCGCAGCAGCGGGCCGTGATCGCCCGCGCCGCGCGGGACGAGCTCCAGCACCCGGGTCCGCTCGAAGATCGCGACGCCGCGCCGCTCGACGGTCGCGGCGAGCCCGCGGACCAGGCGCAGCGGGTGCACCGCCGCGCAGTGCGGGGACCAGGTCGCCCCGTGCACCCGGGTCGCCCCGCACCGGTCCAGCGCCGCGGCGCGGTCGAGCAGGTGCAGGTCGAACCCGTACGACGCGGCCAGCGCCGCCTCCTCCCGGGCCGCCCGCCACTGCGCCCCGGTGCGGGCCAGGCCGAGCGCGCCGCCCTTGGCCCAGTGGCAGTCGACGCCCTCGGCGGCCGCGACCCGGCCAACCTCGTCGACGGTGTCGATCATCGCCTGCTGGAACGCGATCGCGGCCGCCCGGCCGTGCCGCTTCTCCAGCTTCGGCAGCGGCACGGGCAGCAGGCCGGAGCACCAGCCGCCGTTGCGGCCGGACGCGCCGAACCCGACGTGCTCGGCCTCGACGACCGCGATCCGCAGGCCCGGGTCGGCCCGGCGCAGGTAGTACGCCGTCCACAGCCCCGTGTACCCGGCGCCGACGATCGCCACGTCGACGTCGAGGTCGCCGGGCAGCGCCCCGCGCGCGGATGCGGTGACCGCGCCGGCGGTGTCCGACCAGAGGCTGGTCACAGCAGCGACGAGGCCCGGGTGAGCACGTCGCGCAGGATCTGTTCGATCTCGTCGAACTGCTCCTGGGTGCAGGTCAGCGCGGGGGAGAGCTGGATGACGGGGTCGCCCCGGTCGTCGGCGCGGCAGTAGAGGCCCGCTTCGAACAGCGCGGTCGACAGGAAGCCGCGGATGAGCTTCTCCGACTCCTCGGCGTTGAACGTCTCCCGGGTGCCCCGGTCCTTGACCAGCTCGATGCCGTAGAAGTAGCCCTCGCCGCGCACGTCACCGACGATCGGCAGGTCGTACAGCTTCTCCAGGGTGGACCGGAACGCGGGCGCGTGCTCGCGTACGTGGGCGGTGAGGTTCTCCCGCTCGAAGATGTCCAGGTTGGCCAGGCCGACCGCGCAGCTGACCGGGTGGCCGCCGAAGGTGATGCCGTGGGCGAACATCTGCCCGTCGGCCAGGAACGGCTCGATCAGCCGGTCACTGGCGATCATCGCCCCGAGCGGGGAGTATCCCGAGGTCATGCCCTTGGCGGTGGTGATGATGTCGGGCTGGTAGCCGTAGTGCTGGGCGCCGAAGTACTCGCCGAGCCGGCCCCAGGAGCAGATCACCTCGTCGGAGACGAGCAGCACGCCGTAGCGGTCGCAGATCTCGCGTACCCGCTGGAAGTAGCCGGGCGGGGCGGGGAAGCAGCCGCCCGCGTTCTGCACCGGCTCCAGGAACACCGCGGCGACGGTCTCCGGCCCCTCGCGCTCGATGGCGCGGGCGATCTCGTCGGCGGCCCACACGCCGAACGCCTCGTAGTCGTCGCCGTGCTCGGGGGCGCGGTAGAAGTTCGTGTTCGGCACCTTGATGCCGCCGGGCACCAGCGGCTCGAACTCGGCGCGGAACGCCGGCACGCCGGTGATCGACAGCGCGCCCAGCGAGGTGCCGTGGTAGGCGAGGTAGCGGCTGACCACCTTGTGCCGCAGCGGCTGGCCCACCTTTTTGAAGTAGGACCGGGCCAGCTTCCAGGCGCTCTCCACCGCCTCGGAGCCGCCGGTGGTGAAGAAGACCCGGTTCAGATCCCCGGGGGTCAGGCCCGCGACCCGGTCCGCCAGCTCGATCGCCTTCGGATGGGCGTACGACCACAGCGGAAAGTAGGCCAGCTCGTGCGCCTGCTTGGCGGCGGCCTCGGCCAGCTCGGAGCGGCCGTGGCCGACGTTGACCGTGAACAGGCCGGCGAGGCCGTCGAGGTAGCGCCTGCCCTTGCTGTCCCAGACGTACGCGCCCTCACCTCGCACGATCGTCGGCACGTCGCCGTCACGGTAGGCGGCCATGCGGGTGAAGTGCATCCAGAGGTGATCGGTTTCCTTGCCCATCGTGAGGCCTCACTCATCCGTACGTTGCGGCAGTGCCTACGGTTCAGATGCCTACGGTTATCGCATACGTCTTCGAGATACGGCAACCCTCTCAACAGTATTTTCGCATATGACCTACGGATTTCGTAGTCAGGTCGGGGCGGTAAGCGAGCCGATGGGGCGCTTGCGGGCGGGGCGGGCGATTTGTGAGGTGCCGCACCCGAGCAGGCAGGTGGCGGGCGGTTTTGGGCACAATTGCGGGTCGCCCGCCCGACCCGTGGGTCAACGCCGCCCACCCGCCGAGAGGTGCCTCGATTGCGCGCTCGTTCCCTGTCGACCCCGGCCCGTGCCCTGCTCGCCGCTACCGCCGCCAGCCCGTCCCGGCGGCGCGTGCTCAAGGGAGCCCTGGCCGGCGGAGCCGTCGCCGCGACCGGTGCCGTGATGACCGCCTGCGGCGCCAAGGGCGTGCCCGGCACCGCTGCCACCAGCGCCGCCGCCTGCGTCACCCCGGACGTCTCGGCGACCGAGCGCACGGTCGCCTTCTCCAACTGGACGCAGTACCTCGACGTCGACGAGAACGACTCGTCGCGCCATCCCACCCTGGCCGCCTTCCAGGCGAAGACCGGGCTGACGGTGGCGTACACCGAGGACATCAACGACAACAACGAGTACTTCGGCAAGATCCGCACGCAGCTCGCGGGATGCCAGACCATCGGCCGCGACATCGTGGTGTTCTCCGACTGGATGGTCAACAAGTTCCTCCGGCACGGCTTCGCCCAGCCGCTCGACGCGGCGAAGATGGCCAACTACCACCGCAACCTGCTGCCCTCGCTGAAGGCGCGCCCGTACGACACCGAGCTGCGCTACGCGGTGCCGTGGCAGTCCGGCCTGACCGGCATCGCGGTCAACACCCGGGTGGCCAAGGAGGTGCGCACCATCGACGAGCTGCTCACCCGCCCCGACCTCAAGGGCCGGGTGACCGTGCCGATGGAGATGCCCGACACGATGGGCCTGCTCATCGCGTCGCTGGGCAAGAACCCGGCGGACTTCACGCCGGAGGACTTCGACGCCGCGCTGGAGAAGCTGCGCAAGGCCGTCGAGTCCGGGCAGATCCGCCGGTTCACCGGCAACGAGTACGTCCAGGACCTGGCCAAGGGTGATGTCGCGGCGGCGGTCGCCTGGTCCGGCGACGCGATCCAGCTCGGCTTCAACGACGAGAAGATCAAGTTCGTGACGCCGGACGAGGGCCTGCTGATCTGGTCGGACGCGGCGGTGATCCCGACGACCGCGACGCACGCGGCCAACGCGATGACGCTGCTCGACCACTACTACGACCCGAAGGTCGCCGCCGAGCTCGCCGCCTGGGTCAACTACGTCTGCCCGGTGGCCGGCGCCCAGGAGGAGATGGCCAAGATCGACCCCGAGCTGGCCGAGAGCAAGCTGATCTTCCCGGACGACGCGATGCTGGCGAACGTGAAGGCCTTCGCGCCGCTGAACGAGGCCGAGGAGCGCGAGTACCAGGCGAAGTTCTCCGCCGTCATGGGTGTCTGACGCCCGGGTTTTCTATAGACGTTGGCCTATCGGGATGACTTTTTGTAGATCGACTTCATCCAGATAGGCCAACGTCTATGCAAAAACGGGGGCCGGTCAGGCGGTGCTGGTGCCGGTGCCCCAGGAGTAGGTCTGCTTGCGCAGTTTCAGGTACACGAAGACCTCGGCGCCGATGACGCCCTGGACGGCGCGCACCTCGTGCAGGATCTCCAGCAGGTGGTCGTCGTTGCGGCAGACGGCCTCCAGGAGCAGGTCGTACGACCCCGCGGTGATGACCACGTAGTCGACCTCGTCGATGGCGGCGATCGCGTCGGCGATGCCCTCCAGGTCACCCGTGGTCTTGACGCCGATCATCGCCTGCCGGCCGAGTCCGAGCTGGAGCGGGTCGGTGACCGCCACGATCTGCATGACGCCCGCGTCGATGAGCCGTTGCACGCGCTGCCGGACCGCCGCCTCGCTGAGGCCGACCGCCCGGCCGATGGTCGCGTACGGTCGCCGGCCGTCTTCCTGCAGTTGCTCGATGATCTGCTTGGCGATGTCGTCGAGCAGCGCATGGTTGGCATGGTTCAGTTGAGGGTGACGGCGGATGGCGGCGCGCGGCACGGCTGGTTCGGCGGGCGTCGGCAATGAGGCCTCCTGCGGCGTGTCAGAGGGAGGGATCGACCAGGGGTGGGGACCCGACCCGGGCATCGTATCGCTACGAGGCAGACGATTCCGACACTTGGTGGACGTCCTTGTAACGGAAACGACATCGAGTCGCGATATTCGCTGCCGGAATCCGTAGCCCGCTCCCTAATTCGCCACGGAATCCCTTGTCATGTGGCGCACGTCATGTCAGGATCGTCGCGCCGCAGGTTGTCAACCAGCCGACAGAGGGGGCGACATGACCGGCTTCTCGCCGAATCTGATCGGTGAACGGACCGCCGACGGGACGTCGGGCGAGCGCTTCTCGGTGGTCAACCCGGCTGACGGCACCACCGTCGCGACGTACGGGCTCGCCGGCCGGGATGACGTCGACGCGGCCGTGGCCGCCGCGCGGGGCGCCTTCGACGGCTGGTCCGGCGCGACGCCCGGCGAGCGCTCCGCCGCCCTGCACCGCCTCGCCGGCATCCTCGCCGAGCGGGCCGCGGAGTTCGTCGCGGCGGAGGTGGCGCAGACCGGCAAGCCGGTGCGCCTGGCGACCGAGTTCGACGTGCCCGGCACGATCGACAACACCGCCTTCTTCGCCGGTGCGGCCCGGGACCTGTCGGGCAAGGCAGCGGGGGAGTACTCCGGCGACCACACCAGCTACGTGCGCCGCGAGGCGGTCGGCGTGGTCGGCTCGATCTCGCCGTGGAACTACCCGCTGCAGATGGCGGCCTGGAAGATCCTGCCCGCGATCGCCGCGGGCAACACCGTCGTGCTCAAGCCCGCCGAGCTGACCCCGCTGACCAGCGTCATGTTCGCCCAGGCCTGCCTGGACGCGGGCATCCCGCCGGGCGTGGTGAACGTGGTGACCGGCCGCGGCGCGGTGGCGGGCGCGGCCCTGGTCGCCCACCCGGACGTCGACATGGTCAGCTTCACCGGCTCGACCGAGGTCGGCCGCCAGGTCGGCGCGACCGCCGCGGGCGCGGTCAAGCGGGTGCACCTGGAGCTGGGCGGCAAGGCGCCGTTCCTGGTGTTCGACGACGCCGACGTGGAGGCCGCGGCGCAGGGCGCGGTGGCCGGCTCGCTGATCAACAGCGGGCAGGACTGCACCGCCGCCACCCGCGCCTACGTGCAGCGCCCGCTCTACGACCGGTTCGTCGCCCGGGTGGCCGAGCTGTTCGAGGGGGTGCGCCCCGGCGACCCGCGCGATCCGGCGACCGACATCGGCCCGCTGGTCAGCATGGCTCAACGCGACCGGGTGGCGGGGTTCGTGGACCGGGCCCGCGCGGCGGGTGCCAAGATCGTGGCCGGCGGGCGGGTGCCCGACGGGCTGGCGCACGGTGCGTTCTACGCGCCGACGCTGATCGTCGACGCCGCCCAGGACAGCGAGGTCGTGCAGCGGGAGGTGTTCGGCCCGGTGCTGGTCGCGCTACCTTTCGATGCCGATGATGAGGGTGTGGCCCTGGCCAACGACACGCCGTACGGCCTGGCGGCGAGCGTGTGGACGCGCGACGTCCACCGGTCGCTGCGGGGCACGCGCGAGCTGCGCGCCGGGTGTGTGTGGGTCAACGACCACATCCCGATCATCAGCGAGATGCCACACGGGGGTTACCGTCGCTCCGGCTTCGGAAAGGACATGTCCACGTACTCGTTCGACGAGTACACGCAGATCAAGCACGTGATGTACGACCGCACGGCGGTGGCCGCCAAGCCGTGGCACCGCACCGTCTTCAGCCAGTAAGTAAGTGATAACGCGCCTGTCAACCCCTCCGGCAGTGAAGGAACATCCGATGGCTCGTCGCATACCACTCTCCCCGCCGGCCCAGGCCCTCCTGGCGGCGATGCCGTCACGCCGGAACGTGCTGCGCGGGACCCTCGCCGCCGGAGCGTTCGCGGTGGCCGGCGGCGCGCTGGCCGCGTGCGGCACCCAGGGCACCAACGGCAACGGCAACGGCGGGCAGGCCGCCGGGCCGAAGTGCACCACCCAGGACCTGTCGGCGACCGAGCGCAAGGTGCTCTTCTCCAACTGGCCGGAGTACATCGACGAGGACGAGAAGAACCCGGAGCTCCGGCCGACGCTGGTCGCGTTCAAGGCGAAGACCGGCATCGACGTGGAGTACACGGCCGACATCAACGACAACAACGACTTCTACGGCAAGATCCGCCAGCAGCTCGCGGCCTGCCAGACGATCAACCGCGACATCGTGGTCTTCACCGACTGGATGGCGGCCACGTTCATCCGCAACGGGTTCGCGCAGAAGTTCGCCGCGGACAAGGTCGCCACCTTCGCCAAGAACCTCGCCCCGTCGCTGCGCGGCCGCCAGTTCGACCCCAACATGGAGTACGCCGCGCCGTGGCAGTCCGGCCTGACCGGCATCGGCGTCAACACCGGGGTGACCAAGGAGGTGCGCACGGTCGACGAGCTGCTGACCCGCCCGGACCTGAAGGGCAAGGTCACCTTCCTGACCGAGATGCACGACACCATGGGCTTCATGCTGCTGTCGATCGGCAAGGACCCGGGCAACTTCACCTCCGCCGACTTCGACGCCGCGCTGGAGAAGCTGAAGGGCGGGGTGTCCTCGGGGCAGATCCGCCGCTTCACCGGCAACGACTACGTGCAGGACCTGGCCAAGGGCGACATCGCGGCCTGCATCGCGTGGTCCGGCGACGTGATCCAGCTCGGCTTCGACAACCCGAAGATCAAGCTGGTGACGCCGGACGAGGGCATGATGCTCTGGAGCGACAACATGCTGATCCCGGTCACCGCCACGCACGCGAGCAACGCCCAGGCGCTGATCGACTACTACTACGACCCGAAGGTCGCCGCCGAGCTGGCCGCGTTCGTCAACTACGTGTGCCCGGTGGCCGGCGCCCAGGAGGCGATGAAGGACATCGACCCCGAGCTGGCCGAGAACCCGCTCATCTTCCCCGACGCCGCGATGCAGGCGAAGACCAAGATCTTCATGCCGCTGACCGAGGCGCAGGAGAAGGAGTACCAGGGCAAGTTCCAGGCTGCGATCGGGGCGTGAGCGAGTGAAGGGGCAGCACCAGGATCTCCGGCTGGAGAACGTCACCAAGACGTTCGGCGGCTTCCGCGCCGTCGACGACCTCACCCTGACCATCCCGGACGGCTCGTTCTTCGCGCTGCTGGGTGCGTCGGGCTGCGGCAAGACCACCACGCTGCGGATGGTGGCGGGCCTGGAGGAGCCGACCGCCGGGCGGATCACGCTCGGCGGCCTGGACATCACCCGGATGCGCCCCTACAAGCGGCCGGTCAACACGGTGTTCCAGAGCTACGCGCTGTTCCCGCACCTGAGCGTCGCCGACAACGTGGCGTTCGGGCTGCGGCGCAAGGGTGTGAGCCGCAAGGACGCCGACCGCAAGGTCGCCGCGATGCTCGACCTGGTCCAGCTCGGCGGGTACGGGTCGCGCCGCCCGGCGCAGCTGTCCGGCGGGCAGCAGCAGCGGGTGGCGCTGGCCCGGGCCCTGGTCAACAACCCCGAGGTGCTGCTGCTCGACGAGCCGCTCGGCGCGCTCGACCTGAAGCTGCGCCGGCAGATGCAGATCGAGCTCAAGCGCATCCAGACCGAGGTCGGCATCACGTTCGTGCACGTCACCCACGACCAGGAGGAGGCCATGACCATGGCCGACACGGTCGCGGTGATGCAGGCGGGCCGCATCGAGCAGCTCGGCGCGCCCGCCGAGATGTACGAGTTCCCCGCCTCGGCCTTCGTGGCCAACTTCCTCGGCCAGTCCAACCTGATCCCGGCGGAGGTGACCGGGCACGCGAACGGCGACGTCACGGTCGACGCGCACGGCAACCGGCTGGCGCTGCCCGCGACCCGGTGCCGGGTCACCTCGGGCAGCGCCCTGCTGGGCGTACGCCCGGAGAAGCTGCACCTGTGCGACGGGCTGGACGCGGTGCCCTCGGGCCACGCCGCGGTGCGCGGCGTCATCACCGACACCTCGTTCACCGGCGTCTCCACGCAGTACCTGGTGCGCGCGCCGTGGGGCAGTGAGCTGACCGTGTTCGTGCCGAACTCGGGCCTGGCCGACCCGGCCGCGCCGGGCGCCGAGGTGGCGGTGCACTGGCTGCCCGCGCACTCCTTCCTCGTGGGGAGCTGACGTGGCGGCCCTCCTGCCCACCGCGTCGGGCACCGGCGCCGTCGCCGCGGAGGTCCCGGTCGAACCGCCGGCCGGGATGCGGCGGCGGCGCTGGATCCCGTACGCGCTGCTCGCCCCCGGCCTGCTCTGGCTGGCCGTGTTCTTCGCCTACCCGGTCGTCCAGCTGTTCATGGCGAGCCTGTGGAACCCGGCCGGGTCGGTGGAGACCGGGTACGTGTTCGACTGGTCGTGGAGCAACTACGCCGACGCGTGGCAGATGTTCCACGTGCAGTTCCTGCGCTCGCTGTGGTACGCGCTGATCACCACGGCGGTGTGCCTGCTGCTGGGCTACCCGCTGGCGTACGCCATCGCGGTCAAGGGCGGGCGCTGGAAGAACCTGATGCTGGTCGGCGTGATCGCGCCGTTCTTCACCAGCTACCTGGTGCGCACCTACTCCTGGAAGGCGATCCTGTCCGACAGCGGGCCGGTAGTCGACTTCCTGAAGTGGGCGCACCTGCTCGGGCCGGACGGCAGGCTGCTGGCGACCGAGTTCGCGGTGATCGCGGGCCTGGTCTACAACTTCCTGCCGTTCATGGTGCTGCCGCTGTACGCCAGCCTGGACAAGCTGGACGTGCGGCTGCTGGAGGCCGCCCGCGACCTCTACCACGGGCCGGTGCGCAGCTTCCTGCGCGTGACGCTGCCGCTGTCCCTGCCGGGCGTGGTGGCGGGCACGCTGCTCACCTTCATCCCGGCGGCGGGCGACTACGTCAACGCCAACCTGCTGGGCGGGCCCAACACCCAGATGATCGGCAGCGTGATCCAGTCGCGGTTCCTGGTGGTCAACGACTACCCGATCGCGTCGGCGCTGTCGGTGATGCTGATGGTGACGATCCTGGTGCTGGTGACGGTGTACGTCAGCACCGCGGGAACGGACGAGGTGGTCTGATGCACGCGTTGTGGCGCTGGATCGCCGACAAGTGGGTGCTGCTGGTGGGGCTGCTGATCCTGCTGTACCTGTTCGTCCCGATCGCGGTGGTGCTGCTGCTGTCGTTCAACCAGCCGGGCAGCCGCAACACCACGTACGTGCTCGACTTCCAGACGTTCGACTTCACCTGGAACAACTGGACCGACATCTGCGGCGCGGCCGGGATCTGCGACTCCCTGATGCGCAGCATCTACATCGGGTTCGGTGCGACACTGATCTCGACGATCCTGGGCACCCTGATCTCGTTCGCCCTGGTCCGCTACCGGTTCCTGGGGCGTTCGGGCACGAACACGCTGATCTTCCTGCCGATGGCGACGCCGGAAATCGTGATGGGCACCTCGTTGTTGACCCTGTTCATAGGGTGGCAGGTGCCGCTGGGCTTCTTGACGATCCTCATCGCGCATGTCATGTTCTGCATATCGTTTGTGGTGGTCACCGTGAAGGCACGGCTGGCCGGGCTCGATCCGAGGCTGCAGGAGGCGGCGATGGACCTGTACGCGACGCCGTGGCAGGCGTTCCGTCTGGTCATCCTGCCGCTCGTGCTGCCCGGCATCGTGGCGGCGGCGCTGCTGGCGTTCTCGCTCAGCTTCGACGACTTCATCATCACGAACTTCGTGACCGGCACCAGCGGCTACGAGACCTTCCCGATGTTCATCTGGGGGTCCAACCTGCGCGGCATCCCGCCGCAGGTCAACGCCATCGCCAGTGCCATGTTCCTGATCTCGTTCGCGTTCGTCATCGCGGGCCAGCTGCGCAACCGCCGCCGCTCCGCCCGCCGCGCGGCGACTTCCTAATTCTCTGAACGGCCGCCGACCGGCCTCCACGCCCTGATTCGTGGAGGTGCCGGCTCGGCGGCCGTTTGGCATCCCCGGACTTTCCGTTTATTCGGGGATTAATCAGGAAAAAGGAGCGTCAAACTCGCTCCCCGGTTGTAGAAGGAGGAGATCGGCTCATGCGGGCCAAAGGATCAAAACTGTGGGCGTCGGCGCTTGCGGATGCGTCGCCGACGCCGTACTGGACGGACCGGCCCGAGCGGCCGGCACCCGTACCCCCGCTGACCAGCGCGACCACCGCGCAGCTGGCGGTGATCGGGGGCGGCTACAGCGGCCTGTGGACGGCCCTGCTGGCCAAGGAGCGCGACCCGTCGGCCGACGTGGTCCTGCTCGAGTCGGGGGTGTGCGGCCACGCCGCCTCCGGACGCAACGGCGGCTTCTGCTCCGCGAGCCTGACCCACGGGCTCGCCAACGGGGTGGACCGCTTCCCGGACGAGATCACCGAGCTGGAACGGCTCGGCCGGGAGAACCTCGACCAGATCGAGGACACGCTGGGCCGGTATGCCATCGACTGCGACTTCGAGCGCACCGGTGAGCTGGAGGTGGCCACCTCCGCGTACCAGCTGGACTGGCTGCACGAGTCGGCGGAGCTGACCCGGTCGATGGGTTACCGCGCCGAGGTGTTCGACCGCGACCAGGTGCGGGCCGAGGTCGACTCGCCCACCTACCTGGGCGGCTGGTGGGACCGCGACCGGGTGGCCATGGTCGACCCGGCGAAGCTGGCCTGGGGCCTGCGGCAGGCGTGCCTGTCGCTGGGCGTGCGCATCTACGAGGGCACCCCCGTCCTCGGGCTGAGCAGCGGGCGCGACGGGCTCACCCTGCGCACGCCGCACGGCGAGGTGCGGGCGTCCCGGGTGGCGCTGGCGACCAGCGCGCTGAGCATCCCAGGTGCGCGCCCGCTGTTGCGCAAGCTCAAGCGCTACCTGATCCCGGTGTACGACTACGCCCTGATGACCGAGCCGCTCACCACGGAGCAGCTGGGTGCGCTGGGCTGGCGCCACCGGCAGGGGCTGGGCGATTCGGCGAACCAGTTCCACTACTACCGGCTCACGGCGGACAACCGGATCCTGTTCGGCGGCTACGACGCGATCTACCACTTCGGCAACCGGATCGCGCCGACCCTCGAACAGCGGGAAGCCACCTTCACCCGGCTGGCCGAGCACTTCTTCACCACGTTCCCGCAGCTGGAGGGCCTGAGGTTCACCCACAGCTGGGGCGGGGTGATCGACACCTGCACCCGGTTCTGCGCCTTCTTCGGCACGGCCTTCGACGGCCGGCTGGCCTACGCGGCCGGCTACACCGGGCTGGGCGTCGGGGCGACCCGTTTCGGTGCGCAGGTGATGCTCGACCACCTGGCCGGCGCGAAGACGGAGCGCACCGGGCTGGACTTCGTACGGTCCACGCCCTGGCCGCTGCCGCCGGAACCGCTGCGCTCGCTCGGCATCCAGCTCACCCGCTGGTCGCTGGCGCGCGCCGACGAACACCAGGGCAGGCGCAACCTCTGGCTGCGCACGCTGGACCACGCCGGTCTCGGCTTCGACTCCTGACACCCCGTCCCGCCGCCCCCGGCGCCGCGCCGGGGACGCGGGAGAACCACAAACCTTGAATGCACCATTCGTGGCGATTGTCGCCACGACGTTGAAGGGACCTTTATGCGCATCCTGCTGGTCGGCGCTGGTGGCGTCGGCAGTGCAGCAGCCGCCATCGCCGCTCGCCGTGACTTCTTCCAGCTCATGGTCGTGGCCGACTACTCCCTGGAGCGGGCCCGGCGCGCCGTCTCCGGGCTCGACGACCGCTTCCTCGCGGCCAGGCTCGACGCCTCGCGCCCCGGCGACGTCGCCGAGCTGTGCCGCACGCACGGCATCACGCACGTGCTGAACGCGGTCGATCCCCGTTTCGTGATGCCCATCTTCGACGGCGCGTTCGACGCCGGCGCGGACTACCTCGACATGGCCATGTCGCTGTCGCGCCCGCACCCGACCGAGCCGTACGCCAAGACCGGGGTGATGCTCGGCGACGAGCAGTTCGGCAAGGCCGTCGCCTGGGCGGCCGCGCAGCGGCTGGCCCTGGTCGGCATCGGGGTGGAACCCGGCCTGTCCGACATCTTCGCCCGGTACGCCGCCGACCGCCTGTTCTCCGAGATCGACGAGATCGGGGTGCGCGACGGCTCCAACATCACCGTCGAGGGCTTCGACTTCGCCCCGTCGTTCTCCATCTGGACCACCATCGAGGAGTGCCTCAACCCGCCGATCGTCTGGGAGCGCGAGCGCGGCTGGTTCACCACCGCCCCGTTCAGCGAGCCCGAGGTGTTCGACTTCCCGGAGGGCATCGGCCCCGTCGAGTGCGTCAACGTGGAGCACGAGGAGGTGCTGCTCATCCCGCGCTGGGTCGACGCCAGGCGGGTGACCTTCAAGTACGGCCTCGGCACCGAGTTCATCGAGATCCTGAAGACGGTGCACAAGCTCGGCCTCGACTCCACCAGGCCGGTCGCCATCGGCGGCGGCAAGTCGCAGGTCATGGTGTCACCGCGGGACGTGCTGGCCGCCCAGCTGCCGGACCCGGCCACGCTGGGCTCCCGCATGAAGGGCAAGACCTGCGCCGGCACCTGGGTCAAGGGCAGGGGCCTGGACGGCGCGCCCAAGGAGATGTACCTCTACCACGTCGTCGACAACGAGTGGTCCATGCGCGAGTACGGCCACCAGGCGGTGGTGTGGCAGACCGCGGTGAACCCCGTGGTCGCGCTGGAGCTGCTCGCCGGGGGCGTGTGGCAGGGCGTCGGGGTGCTCGGCCCCGAGGCGCTGGACCCGGTGCCGTTCCTGGACCTGCTGACCGCGTACGGCTCGCCCTGGGGCATGCGCGACCAGCAGCCGTTCCGGGCGGTGACCCAGCCGGCCCGCGAGCAGATCCCCGCCTGACAGGTGCCGTCGTGGCCTACTCGTTGCGGGATGTACGCACATCCCGAGACGAGTAGGCCACGGCGGCAAACCGGTTGCCGGGCAGGAGAGGTGCGCCTAGCCTGATCTTCGCGTTCTCCGGTGCGCAGGCAGCGGCTACTTCTTCCTCTACGGGTTGCGGGTTCGACTCCCGCCCGGGCCATTCGCGGCTCGGTAGCTCAAATGGCAGAGCAGTAGCGTCGCCGCTGCCGACTTCTGATCTCGGAGGACGCGTCGACGACCGGCCCGGTGCGCCGGCGACGGATACTCCACGGAGGCCGCTGGTGCGGCCTGTGAACTGGGCCCGGAAACGGGCTGCCGTCGCCCCCTCGATCTCGGGCCGGTCGTGTGCTTTTCCGGCCCGCCCATAAGCCATTGGGGCGCCCCGGAATCCGATTGCGACGGTGCCGTCGGGGATCTAGATTCGAGTCACGTCTTCCGGTGCGCAGGCAGTGGATACTTCGGGATCGGCGGGTCGCGGGTTCGAGTCCCGTCCGAGCCTCAGGGGCTCGGTAGCTCAGGTGGTAGAGCAGCCGAATGTGCCGCAGCCGACTCTGATCTCGGAAGACGTCCAGTGGCACGCCCGGTGCGCAGGTGACGGCTACTTCCAATCTTAATGGGGAGGTCGCGGGTTCGACTCCCGCCCGGGCCTTTTCGGGGCCCGGTAGCTCAGCGGTAGAGCGCCATCGCGCCGTCGCCGATTCGATCTCGGGCGTGCCACCGGACTAAATCCGTTGCCCCGCAAGGGGGCGGGACCTAGATTCAATCCCGCACCTCCCGGTGCGCTGGCAGCGGTTACTTCATTCGCTATGAACGACGGCAGTGCCGTCACACACCGCCGCCGATCTGATCTCGGGAGGCGCGTCTCCCTTCCCCGTACTCCGTGGCTGGGTTTCGCGCGCCCGCCTGACCCCCGGGGGAGGGGACATGGCCAAGTTCAACGTTACGACGCTGCTCAAGCGCCCGGCGGGCAAGACCGCCCAGGGCGCGCCAGGGTACGCCCGCGAGCCGAAGCTGGAGCTGTTCCTGCTGGCGGTGTCGAACATGGTGGGCGAGCAGACCTTCTACGAGCGCGCCGACGACCGCGACAACCGCTTCCGCGACCTGGTCGCCAAGGTGGCCGTGGCCGACCCTCAGTGGTTCACCCGGTTCGTGCCGTGGCTGCGGCTGGGCGCCAACCTGCGCAGCGCCTCCGTGGTGGCCGCGCTGGAGGGCGCGAAGGCGCAGGTCGCGGCCGGCATCCCCGGTTCGCGCGCGATGGTCGCCGCGGCGCTGCAGCGGGCCGACGAGCCCGGCGAAGCGCTGGCGTACTGGCTCTCGGCGTACGGCCGGGCGCTGCCCAAGCCGGTCAAGCGCGGCATCGCCGACGCGGCGGTGCGCCTCTACCACGAGCGCAGCCTGCTCAAGTACGACTCGGACAGCCACGCGCTGCGGTTCGCCGACGTGCTGGAGCTGACCCACCCGACCCCGCGCGACGCGGCGCAGGGCGAGCTGTTCCGGCACGCGCTCGACCGGCGCCACCGGCGGGACAACCCGATCCCGGAGGCGCTGGGCGTGCTGCGGGCGCGGGCCGAGCTGGCGGCGCTGCCGGCCGAGCAGCGGCGTGCCGTGCAGGACCCGCGGGTGCTGGCGGCGGCCGGGATGACCTGGGAGGCGCTGGCCGGCTGGCGGCAGGGTCCGCTGGACGCGGCGGCCTGGTCGGCGGTGATCCCGTCGATGGGTTACCTCGCGCTGCTGCGCAACCTGCGCAACTTCGACCAGGCCGGGGTGAGCGACGCGGTAGCGGCCACGGTCGCGGCGAAGCTGTCCGATCCGGACGAGGTGGCCCGGTCGCGGGTGCTGCCGATGCGATTCCTGTCGGCGTACAACGCGGCGCCGAGCCTGCGCTGGGCGTACCCGCTGGAGCAGGCGCTGCAGTCCGCGCTGGGCAGCGTGCCCCGGCTGGCCGGCCGCACGCTGATCCTCATCGACACCTCGGGGTCGATGAACAGCACCTTCAGCCGCGACGGCTCGCTGCGCTGCTGGGATGCGGCCACCATGTTCGGGCTGGCGCTGGCGGCGCGGGCCGCGGACGCGACGGTGGTGTCGTTCTCGAACGACACCAAGGTGTTCGACCTGCGTCGGGGTGAGTCGGTGCTGAAGGCGGTGCAGCGGTTCAAGAGCGGCGGCTGGTTCTTCGGCGGCGGCACGGCGACCGAGCACGCGGTGCGCAAGCACTACGCCAAGCACGACCGCGTCGTGATCCTCACCGACGAGCAGGCGAACTGGCACGGCAGCAGCGACGTGGCCGCCGCGGTGCCGGCGACGGTCCCGGTCTACACCTGGAACCTGGCCGGCTACCGGCTGGGCCACACGCCCGCCACGGGCAGGCGCCACACCTTCGGCGGCCTCACCGACGCGGCGTTCGGCATGATCGGCCTCATCGAGTCCGGCGAGCGGGCCGCCTGGCCGTTCTGACCCGAACAGCCGCGGACCCCCTCCGAAGAGGGGGTCCGCGGCTGTTTTGCGGTCGCAGGCGGGCGGCGCGGCTCAGCGCGTCGAGTTGTCCCGGCCCCAGCTGCCCTCGCGCTGGCGGCGGGCGCGCAGCGCGGCGATCACGGTGATGGCGACGTAGCACACCGCGGCGGGGAGCAGGGTGGGCCGGGGCAGCACGACGTCGCGCAGCCAGGACGAGCGCTTGGTCTCGCGGATGCCGGTGTGGGTCGCGCGCAGCCGGACGTTGCCGGCCCGCACCCGGGCCAGCGTGCGGATCAGGTCGCGGGCGCGGACCGGGGTCTGCACGAACGACGTCGCGGTCGCGATCTGGCGCTTCTCGGCGGAGTCGAACAGCGAGTCCAGGAACAGGTCGTCGGCCACCTGGTTGGGGAACCTGTCGAACCGGGCGCGGCCGGCCCGCGAAAGGGTGATCACGCCCCGGCCGAAGAGCGCGTCCTCGAAGATCGGCAGCCGGGAGTTGATCGCGTAGTAGGCGCGGACGGGCAGCGTCCGGCCGGTGGTCACCAGGCTGCGCCGCGGCATCACCGCGTGCACCCCCTGGGGGGCCAGCTCGTCCAGGGCGTCGGCGAGCTCGCTCAGCGCGCCCTTGGTGAGGACCACGTCCGCGTCGAGGTAGACCCGCGGGAAGGTGGTCGCCGCGGCGTCGCCGGCGTTGAGGGCCAGGGCCTTGCCCGCCTCGGTCAGCTCGATGACGCGCACGCCGCGCCGGGTGCGGGCCACCGCCGCGGTCGCGTCGCTGCAGCCGTTCGCCACGACGATGATGTCCAGCTCATCCGGTTCTGTTCCCTCAAGGAGGGAATCAAGGCATTTGCCGATAACCGTGGCTTCGTTGTGCGCTGCGACGATCACACTGATTGTCCGCGTCGGCCGTCGGTCAAGAATTGGCTGTTCGGGCAGCTCGGTGGCGACAGGCGGCGATCCGTTATGCACGGGCGACAGCTTGCCGCATGTCAGTCGCATCTCGCAAGGTCGAGGTGGTGATCTGCGCCGCCCTTTGCTCGTGGGCGGAGAGTCCCCTCTAGTCCGATTTGTGCGCTCAGGAATCGCCTGAAGAGGCGCCCCGGCAAGATGATCACGTGGGGCGGGCGAGGCCCTGTGCCGCAGGAAGTCCCAGACCCCGATCGCGCTGCGTCGATGACGTGCTGGCCAGGGCGGTTGCCGCCGTTCTGGACTCGGCGACCCGGCCTCGGGACTGTTATTGTCTCCTCGTTTTACCTGCGGGGAATGCTCGACGCGAGATAGAGGCAAAGTGGACACAAGGGTCGATAGCCGAAATTGGCTCCTTACTGCGAATGGTCACGTCGACGTGGACCAGTTCGTGGAATCCGCCTTTCTGAGCTATTCGTCTCGTTCTGCCACGAATTCGGCAGCGGGCTGATGCAGGGATCCATAACCGCGCCCGCGGACCTCGCCGGTTCGCCGGACCTGCCGGCCTCCCGCTCCCGGCTGGAGCGCCTCGCGCAGCTCATGACGACGCTGTCGCTGGCGCTGATCGCGATCAAGCCGTTCCTGGACATCGTCAGCGAGAAGTCCGCCGCCAACGCCGTGGACCTCGGGGTGCTGCTGACCGTCGCCGGCTCCGGCTGCATGGTGGTCGCCTTCGCCATCGTCGCCTGGGATCTGCGCACGGTGCCCGGATCGCTGCTGGTCGCCATCTTCGGCGTCGCCTTCGTGCTGCTGCTGTCCGTGTTCGCCTACCTGGCCACGTCCGGCCGGGCAGACCTGCTGGCCCTGTTCGACGTGCGGCGCACGTCGATCTACGGCGGCTACATCGCCCCGCACTCCGGCATCGTGAACGAGGCAGTGCGCACCTTCACCGGCTTCGCGCCGCTGCTGCTGCTGCCGGTCCTGCTCCGGCGGCCGCAGTGGTTCGCGGTGGGCCGGCTGCGCCTGGTGACCGGGGTCATCCTCGCCGGTGCGTTCGTGCACAGCCTGATCGCCTGGCTCCAGGTGGCCGGGGTGGTGCCGTACTCCTTCTTCTTCCAGCTGCCGCAGGGCTTCATCGGTCGCGCCTCGGGCGGTTACTACCACCCGATGTCGCTGGGCCGGCTGCTGATCTTCGCGGTGCTCCTGCTGTACCTGATGCGTGACCACCTGCCGCTGACCGCGGTGAAGCGCTACGCCCTCATGGTGCTGTTCGTGGCCACCGGAGCGGTCAGCCTGCACCGGCTGACCCTGGTGTGCCTGGTGATCATCGTGGCGGCGTTCGAGGTGCCGCGGCTGGGCCTGCTCGTGCGGGCCGCGCGGTCCGGAGCGGTGAGCAAGCGGGCCGTCTGGTACACGCTCGGCGGTGTGCTGCTGGTGGCCGGCTTCGCGGCCTGGCAGTGGGGGCCCACGATCTGGTCCCGGGTGGTGATCACCTTCACCGAGATCGGCTCGCTGGACATCCGTTCCGACAACTTCATGCACGGCCGCGGTGCCGTCTGGGGCGACGTGGCGGACATCTTCGGCCAGGCGTCGGCCGACGTGTGGGGCTTCGGGTTCGGCTACGAGCCCTGGGACATGCACAACGACCTGGTTCGGGTGGCCGTGACCTGGGGAGTCGTGGGCCTGCTGCTGGTGGTGGCGGTCTTCGCGGGTCTCTACCGGTTCACCTCGCGCTTCTGCGACCGTGCCGGCCGGCACGCGCTGATTGTGCTGTACGTCACGATGTTCGTCTTCGGGCTGACCCAAAAGCCGATGTCGTACCCGTACTTCATGTGGTTGTTTCTCTTCTGCCACATCGTGATCATCGTGATCTCTGGTAATCGGGCGGCTTCCGGTCGTGTGGCGACCGGAGCCGATAACGGGGAACGTCAATGAATACAGAATCTCCAGTGAGGGCATCCGCACCCGCGGCCGTCCCTGTGCAGCGCGCCACCCAGCCGCCGGTGTTCGAGTCGGGCCTGCCCCAGACCGCACCGACCCGGCCGGTGACCCCGACCTTCTCGGTCTGCATCGTGGTGCGGGACCGCCCGGTCCTGCTCGTGAAGGCCGTGGAGAGCGTCCTGGCGAACCACTTCACCGACTTCGAAGTCATGATCGTCGACGACGGCTCGCAGATCCCCGTCACCGAGGTGCTGTCCAAGGCCGGCGTGCTCTACGACGGCCGGATCCGGGTCATCCGGCAGCCCCCGACGGGCATCGCCCCCGCGCGCAACGCGGGGCTGCGGGCGGCCGCCGGCCGGTACATCACCGTGCTCGACTCCGACGACGAGCTCAGCCCGGACGCGCTGATGAAGCTGGAGCGCCTCATCGCCAGCACCGGGACCAACTGGATCTACGCGGACTACGAGGAGCTCTACTCCAACGGCTCGCGCAAGCGGATCCGCCTGCCCGAGTACCGCTCCTCGCAGGGCATGCTCATGGGCGTGCTCACCCGGCCGCGGCTGCCCTTCAAGCACTCGGGCACGACCGTCGAGCGGGCGCTGCTGGAGAGGATCGGCCACTACGACGAGTCGCTGCGCATCTTCGAGGACATCGAGCTGATGCTGCGCGCGCTGCGGTCCGGGGTCCGGCCGCAGCACCTGGCCCACCCGATCATCAGCTTCCGGCGGCACGACGGCAACGTCACCCGCGGCCGGCTGGACGGACTCGGCATCTGGTTCTCGCTCATCGAGACGTACCGCCCGCGGCGCCGGCCGGGGCTCGGCCTGATGATCAAAGGGCTGCGGGCGATGAGCGAGATAGGGAAGTGGCTTGTCAGCATCGGCCGTTGACGAGAAGGACGGCGCGGACGGCCGGCCGGCCACCGGAGCGGTGCGGCGCCACGCGGCGCCACCCGCCGGGGGACGGCTGCGCCGCACCGCGGTGAGCGTCGGCCTGCTGGGGCTGAGCCAGGTGGGGGTCACCCTCGCCGCGTTCGGCACGCAGATCGTGCTCGCCCGCACGCTGCCCCAGGTCGAGTTCGGTTTCCTGATGACCGTGCTCTCCCTGATCTCGCTCACCGCCCCGCTCGCCGTGGCGGGCGTCCCCGAGCTGTGGCTGCAGGTGTTCGGCCGCGAGGGCGCCGCGGCGTTCCGCTGGGTCCGGCGGTCGCTGTGGCTGGTGCTGGGAGGCACCGCCGTGCTGGCGGCCGTGCTGGTCGGCTGGGGAGTCCTGGAGGGCGTGCAGACCACGCACGGCTCGGTGCGGATCATGCTCGCCTCCGTGGTGCTCTCCCAGGCGGCGGCGAGCTGCGCCGCGTCGGCGCTGCAGCTGCAGGGCCGCTACTCCGCGGTCGCGATCCTGCAGTTCCTGCCGCACGTGGGGCGGATCAGCGTGGTCCTGCTCGCCTGGTGGCTCGACCTGTCGCTGTTCGGCGTGGCACTCGGCTACGCGGCCACCGCACTGGTCGCCGTGGTGCCGTGCCTGGTCGTCCTGCGTCCCTTCTGGACCGGGCGGACCCGGCTGGAGGGCCACGGCCTGGTCCGGGCGGGCGGCGCCCCGCCGCAGGCATGGCGCGCGCTGGTCGCGGCCGCGTCGCCGTTCATGCTGGGCAACGTGTTCTACCTGGTGGGTATGAACGGCGGCACGGTGGTGATCGGCGAGTTCCTGAGCCCCGAGGCCGCGGCGCTGATGGCCGTGCCGATGAGCGTGCTCGCCGCCGTCTACCTGATCCCGCGCGTCGTCTTCCAGCAGTTCCTGCTCGGCAAGCTGCACCGCTGGTCGAGCTCCGACAACGAGGCCGTCCTGATGGCGTACCGCTTCGGGTCGACCGGCATGCTGGCGTTCGGCACAGTGATCGCCGTGCTCGTCGGGGCGGTCGGCTGGTTCGGCATCCCGGTGGTGTTCGGCGGGGAGTACCAGGAGTCCGTCGCCGTCATGGCGGTGCTCGCCGCGGCGATCCCGCTGCGCTTCGCCGGCGCGGGCGTGGCCTCGCTGCTGACGACCGGGGGCCTGCTCCGCCGGAAGGTCGTCTACCAGGGCATCGGCGCCGGCATCTACGTGGTGGGGCTGATCGTCACGCTGCCCCTGTACGGGATGCTGGGTGGCGCCATCGCCACGGTCGTGGCCGAGGCCGCCCTGTTCGGCATGTTCTGGCAGGAGGTCGTCCGCAACGTGGTGGCCGGCGCCCCGGTGCCGAGCTGGGCACAGATTCGCAAGAGACTCACGAGGGACGGCTAGTGCGCAACGATCGGGACAGTATTCGTGCAGCGGCGAGAAACCCGCTGGTGGTCGGCTACTACGGCATGGAGAACGTGGGCGACAACGCCTTCTGCGTGGTGCTGGACTGGGCCCTGTCCGCGTACTGGGGCAGCGAGCAGCCGATCTTCGCCGCGCCGCCGATCGTCGACCTCCCCGCCGACCGCACCCGGATCGACCCCCGGTGGTACGAGGGCGAGCACGGTCTGAAGAACCGCGTCGGGTCCCTGCTGAGCCGGGCCAGCCTGATGCGCGAGGCGTCGATGGTGCTCTTCGGCGGCGGCTCGGTGTTCCGGGAGATGGGCCCGCTCAGCGAGAAGCGGATGTACTCGCTGTTCACCCGGGCGGCGGGCCGCCCGATGGCCGCCGTGGGCGTCTCCATCGGGCCGTTCCTCGACCCGGCCTCGCAGAAGCGGCTGACCGAGGTCATCAAGACCATGGACTACATCGCGGTCCGCGACCAGGCCTCGGTCGACGTGCTGCGCCAGGCCGGCTTCGGCGGGCAGCTCGTCGCCGCGGGCGACCTGGCGGGCCTGCTGCCCGAGGCGCTGGGCGAGCAGCTGCCGCCGGTCGCGCGCCCGTCCTACGGCGTGCGGCCCCGGCTGGGCGTGACGCTGCTGGGCGTGGACTACGAGTCGGCCGGGCGCGAGGCGCAGCTGCGCGAGGACGTGCTCATCGAGGGCATCCGCGACTTCGTGCAGAAGGAAGCCGTCGACGTGACCGTGTTCGTGTTCAACACGCACCCGGTGCACGGTGACGTGCGGGTGAGCGAGCGGCTGCGGGCGGCGGTCGAGGGGCTGTGCGACGTGCGGGTGGTGACGGCCGCCGACGGCGTGCGGGCGACGTGGCAGGCGATGAAGGAGTGCCACCTCGGCCTGCACATGCGGCTGCACGGCGCGATCTTCTCGTACGTCGCCGGCGTCCCGTTCGCGCTCGTGCCATACCAGCCCAAGTGCGATCACCTGCTCGACGAGCTGGGCCAGCCGGCGGGCCTGCGGCTGGGCCGGGTGCCCGACCACCCGGACGCCGTCGTGGGGGCGCTCGCGGCGATACTGGACACCAACCAGATGCCCGCGCTGGACCGGGAGGAGTTCGCCCACCGCGCGCGGATCAACTTCACCGCCGCTCCGTGGGCCGTTCGCGGCTAGCTGCCCGGGTGGGGGCCGTCCGCGTCGTCGTGGTAGCCCCCGGTCGGGTCCGCTCCGGTACGAGAAGAGAGGCGGTCGCGCGGTGATCCGGTCCCGACGCGCTGACATGGCCGCGAACATCTTCGCGGTCTGCGTCGTGCTGGTCCTCGTCGTGATCGCGCTGACCGCGGGAAAGAGCGCGTGGGACTCGCGGACGCAGGGGTCGCCGGCCGCCGCGCCGGCGCCCGCGCCCGAGCCCTCGCCCGCGGAGCCGTCGCTGCGCGCGTTCGCCCCGCAGGGGCTGCGCGTCGGCACGGCGGTGCGCGTCAAGACGTTGAACGCGGACTGGTCCTACCGGAAGGTGCTGGCCCGGGAGTTCAACGCGGTGACCGCCGAGAGCGAGATGAAGTGGGCCCAGCTCGAACCGTCCCGGGGTGAGTACGACTGGGCGGCCGCCGACCGGCTGGTCGACTTCGCCAAGACCAACCGGCAGTCGGTCTACGGCCACACCCTGGTGTGGCACACCGACCTGCCGTTCTGGTTGTCGCGGGTGACCTCGCCCGACGAGCTGCGCGAGCTGCTGCGCCAGCACATCACCAACGTGGTGTCCCGCTACAAGGGCAGGATCTGGGCCTGGGACGTGGTCAACGAGGTGCTGGCCGACGACGGCTCCGCCCTGCGCGACACGATCTGGCTGCGCAAGCTGGGCCCCGGCTACATCGCCGACGCGTTCCGCTGGGCGCACGAGGCCGATCCGCAGGCCGTGCTGTTCATCAACGACTACGGCGCGGAAGGGCGGGGCACGAAGTCCGACATGCTGTACCAGCTGGTCACCCGGCTGCGCGCGGAAGGCGTGCCGGTGCACGGGGTCGGCTTCCAGTTCCACATCGAGGCCGCCGCGCCCCCCGTGCGCATGCCGGAGAACCTGTCCCGGTTCACGGCGGCGGGTCTGAAGGTCGCGGTCACCGAGCTCGACGTCCGGATCAAGCTCCCGGCGAACCGGCAGAAGCTGGAGCAGCAGGCGCGGGCCTACCGGCAGGTGCTGGCGGTCTGCATGGACCAGCCGTCCTGCGTGTCGTTCACGCTGTGGGGCTTCACGGACGGGCACAGCTGGATTCCCGGATACCACCGCGGTTACGGCGCCGCCTGCGTGTACAACGCCGAGTTCGGGCCCAAACCGGCGTACACCGCGCTGCGCAGGCTGCTCACGGAGAGCCGGCTCGCGGCGGCCGGCCGCCCCCGTCCGGCCACGGCCTCCGCGACGCCGTGACTGGCCGCTGGTCCGACCTGGCCGGTCCGGACGGTCACTGTCTCGCCCAGGGCTAGGCAGATCAGCGCACATTGCATAAAGTGCTCAGCGCAGCGGCGCACGGGGCGCACGCGATCGGGAAGGCGCGAAGGGTGACCACAGACACCAAGGTCATGCCGAGGCTGTCGGACGGGCAGACGCCGACGTTCGACCCCGCCCTCGGTGTGATCGTCCCACCGGCCAACGGCATGCCGCGCTCGGTCTTCGCCCGCACCGGCACGCCCCGGGCGAGCTGGCACCGGCCGTACGTCGGCTGGCTCGTCCTGCTGGACTTCCTGGCCGCGCTGGCGGCCGGCAGCACCGCGATCACCCTTTTCGAGAAGGCCGACGCCGGGTTCCGCAACGATCCCGTGCTGGCCGGTCAGGTCAGCACGTTCCTGCTGGTGGCGAACGTCGGGGTGCCGCTGGGCTGGGTGCTGCTGCTCTGGGCCTGCGGGGCCTACCAGCGCCGGGCGCTGGGCATCGGCACCGAGGAGCTGACCCGGGTCTTCCGCGCCACGCTGGCGATGGCGGCGACGGTGTCGTTCCTGGCCTTCGCCTTCAAGAAGGACCTGTCGCGCATGACGGTGGTCGTGGTGATCGTCGCCATGGTGCTGTACACGCTGCTCGGCCGGTTCGTCGCGCGGCTGGTGCTGCACCGGTTCCGCCGCAAGGGCCGGCGTGCCTCGCAGCGCGTGCTGCTGGTGGGGACGATCTCGGACGCGATGGCCGTCTACACGGTCGCCTCGCGCAACCCGGCCGCGGGCCTGCGTCCCGTCGCCATCCACCTGCCCTCCTACCCGCGCGCGGGTGAGGCCGTGAGCGCCCCGATCCCCGTGTACGTCGGCTGGGAGCTGGTGCCGCTGGTCCGCGAGATCGGGGCGGACACCATCGCCGTGTGCGGGCCGGCCAGCCTCGAGTCGTACGAGCTGCGCAAGCTGGCCTGGCAGCTGGAGGGCACCGGCCTGGACCTCGTGGTGGTGCCGCAGGTGACCGACGTCACCGGCCCGCGCATCCACGTCCGGCCGGTGGAGGGCCTGCCGCTGCTGAACGTGGAGGAGCCCACCATCTCGGGCCTCTCGCTGCTGACCAAGATCCTGCTGGACCGGATCGCCGCGCTGGTCGGCCTGGTGCTGCTGAGCCCCTTCCTGATCGGCATCGCGATCGCGATCCGCCTCACCGACCGGGGGCCGGCCATCTTCCGGCAGACCCGCATCGGCTACCAGGGCAAGGCCTTCCGGGTCTGGAAGTTCCGCACCATGTACGTGGACGCGGAGCAGCGGCTGGAGGCGCTGCGCGACCAGAACGAGAGCGACGGCCTGCTCTTCAAGATCAAGGACGATCCGCGGGTCACCGGGATCGGGCGCTGGCTGCGCGCGCTGTCCATCGACGAGCTGCCCCAGCTGGTCAACGTGCTGATGGGCCAGATGTCGCTGGTCGGCCCCCGCCCGCTGCCCACGGAGGACGACGCCTACCAGGGCGACGTGCGCCGGCGGCTGCTGGTGCGACCGGGCATCACCGGTCTCTGGCAGATCTCCGGACGGTCGGACATCAGCTGGGAGGAGGCCGTCCGGCTCGACCTGTACTACGTCGACAACTGGTCGCTGGCCTACGACCTGGGCATCCTGTGGCGCACCGTCAGCGTGGTCCTGGCCAGCCGCGGAGCCTACTGACCGAGCAGACCGCGCCCTCTCGCCGAACGGCGGGGTGAACCTCTCCGGAGTGGGTGTAATACCCTGCGACGTATCCCTCTGCCGCACCCTCACCCCTTCCGGAGATCGATATGCCCCTGCGCGGAATGTCGACGCATGCCCTTGGAGCATTGCTGACGGCCGTGGCAGTGCTCGTCGGCGCCCCTGCGCCGGCGATCGCCGCCGCGCCGGAGTACTCGCTGGAGGAGCGGGCCAAGGCGATCACGACACCGTCCCTGGTGTTCCTCGAGACCCTCTACGAGGGGCAGTTCCAGGACGAGGTCACCGGCAAGCCGCTCTCCGACACGCCCGTGGTCGCGAGCTTTCGGTGCAGCGGGTTCGTCGTGAGCGCGGCGGGTTGGGTGGTCACCAGCGGCCGCTGCGTCCAGCCCACGGCCGAGTCGGTCGTGTGGGCCGCGGCGTACACGCTGGCCAGCGACAAGCTGAGCAAGAAGGAGATCGCCCCCAACCAGCTGGACTCCTACGCCGCACGGGTGGTGGACACCGCCCTCTTCTCCGACCTCAGCGGCGATCCCGTGGTGCGCGGCAAGCTGCACGGCCAGCTCGGCATCGGCACCGGAGGGCAGCAGCAGGCGCCGGCGATCAAGGGTGAGGTGCTGGCCGACCGGAAGCTGAACGAGGGCGACGTCGCGCTGGTCAAGCTGGAGGCGGAGAACCTCCCGGTCGTGCTGGCGGACAACTTCGAGATCAACCCGTCGTCCGGCTACTTCATCGCCGGGTACGGCACCAACGACACCAACGCGCGCGGCGGCACCTACACGGTCCGCACCAAGCCCAGCAAGATCGTGGGAGTGGACAAGTCGGGCGCTGCGCCGCGCTACCGCATGGACACCGACCTGGGCGGCTACAGCCACGGCGGGCCCGTGTTCGACGCCGCCGGGCGCGTCGTCGGCATGATCAACGGTAACCCGCGCGGGGACCGGCTGAACCGGCTGATCACCGACAGCGCGACGATCAAGTCGCTGCTGGACAGCGTCAACGTCGCCAACGCCCTGAGCCCCGGCGACCAGGCGTACCGGGCCGGGCTGAACGCGTACTTCGGCGGCCGCTACGCCGAGGCGGTCGAGCAGTTCGACAAGACGCTGGCGGCGTCGCCGGCGAACAAGTCCGCCGCGAGCTACCGCCAGCAGGCCGCCGAGCGGCTCGCGGTCGAGGGCGACGCCGGCTCGGGGGACTCGGCCAACCCGCTGCTCAACCCGGTGGTCCTGGCGCTCGCCGCCGTGCTGCTGCTCGGCCTGGTCGGCGTGGTCGTCTACCTGGCGACCCGCCGACGCCGCCGCGTCGCACATCCCTACGAGGGCCTGATGCCCATCTCCGCGGGTCCGTGGGCGCCGACCTCGGCCCAGCCCTACTCGGCGCCGCCGGGCACCTGGTGGGGCCAGACCGCCGGCGAGCACCCTGCGGTCATGATCCCCGCTCCGGAGCACGTGCCGACCCCGCAACCGCCCGCGCCGGCCGACGCGTACCAGGTGCCGCCACCGCCGCCGATCCCCGCGCCGCCTGCCACGTGGTCCGGGGGCGACGACTCGGGCCCGCCCACCGAGCCGCTGCCGCCGCGGGCCTGAGCTCGGGCACCAGGAGATTCACGGACCAGGCAATTCGGACGTACCTGGGCGCATCCGCGCACAGGTTACGTCCGAGCCTGGAACGCCTGCGGCGCAGGCCATTCGGCGGCTGCCACCTTCGAGTGCTCTTGCTCACATTAGGGCTGTGATAGTACAAATTCGCAGCGTAAGGTCGCCTGGTCAACGGATGTCACTCAGGCGTTCGGTGGATATGCCCGGAGTAAAAGCTGATCCAATCAGGCTTCCGTGACGACTACGGTCCTTCGGTCAGCATCACCCACCGGGGGTACATCTTGAATACTCTGCGATGGTCCGCCTCGAGGCTGGCCATTACCGTCGCTGCCGCACTGGTGGCCGGCGGTCTCGTGGCGGGATATCCGGCCACGGCCGAGCCCGCGCAGGAGACGGTCACCGTCAAGCGGGACGAGACAGGGCGGGTGCGGTCCGTCGGACCGGCCGCCGGCAAGTCCATCAAGGCCAAGTCGCTGAACGGCCGGGCGGTCACGTCGCCCGAGGACGCGGCCCGGTCCCACCTCAACCGCTACGCCGGGCTGTTCGGGGTGCGCGACGCGCAGCGCGAACTCGGCCTGGTCCGCACGGACACCCAGGGCGGCGCCAAGGTGCTCCGCTTCCAGCAGACCCTGCAGGGCCTGCCGGTCATCGGCGGCGAGCTCAACGTCCAGGTCGACAAGGACGGCAGCCTCGTCGGCATCAACGGCGAGACCACCGCGGCCGACTTCTCGGGGTCGGCGAAGGTGACCGCCAAGACGGCCCAGGACGCCGCCATCGCCAGCACCGCCAAGGCGGAGAAGGTCGCGGCCAAGACGCTGAAGGCCTCCAAGCCGGTGCTCTCGGCGTACGACCCCGCCCTGATCGGGGCCTTCGACGTGCGCAGCACCCGGGCCGTCTGGCAGATCGAGGTCCGCAGCACCGCCGACCGCTCGATCCGCCAGTACGTTCTGGTCAACGCCGACGACGGCCGGGTCGCGCTGAGCTTCTCGCAGACCGCGCACGCCAACGGCGCGCGCACCGTCTGCAACTTCGGCAACAACCCGACCATGGACAACCTGTGCCCGGGCAGCGCCCCCGTCGCCCGCACCGAGGGCCAGGGCGCCACCGGCGTCGCCGACGTCGACGCGGCCTACAACCTGTCGGGCGCGTTCCGTGACTTCCTGACGAGCATGGGCCGCAACAGCATCGACAACGCCGGCATGGACCTCATCTCGGCGGTGAACTTCTGCCCGGCCGGTGGCTCCTGCCCGTACGCGAACGCGTTCTGGGACGGCCACCAGATGACCTACGGCGCGGGTTACGCCTCGGCCGACGACGTGGTGGGACACGAGTTCACCCACGGCGTCACCGAGTACACCTCGAAGCTGCTGTACTACAGCCAGTCCGGCGCGATCAACGAGTCGATCTCCGACGTGCTGGGTGAGGCGTTCGACCAGGTGTCGAGCGGCCCGCCGGCGGGTGACGACAGCGCCGGTGCGAAGTGGCAGCTCGCCGAGGACATCCCCGGCGGTGCGATCCGCGACATGGCCAACCCGGCGCTGCACGACCAGCCGGACTCGACGGCCAGCCCGCTGTGGTGGTCGCACCCGTACGACAACGCCGGTGTGCACATCAACAGCGGTGTGGGCAACAAGACGGCCTACCTCATGACCGAGGGCGGCACGTTCGGCGGCTTCACCATCAACCCGATCGGCGACGTCCGCAAGACGGCGCGGATCTGGCTGGCGGCGGAGAACCTGCTGACCGCGGGCTCGGACTACACCGACCTGGCGTACGCGCTGCACCAGGCGTGCATCAACCTGACCAAGGACGCCTCGCTGGGCATCACGCAGGCCAACTGCACGTCGACCCTCTACGCCACGGGCGCGACCAAGATGTCGACCCCGTCGGTGGTGGACGGGTACCTCCCGCAGGCGCCGCGCTGCACCGCTCCGGCGACCAGCACCAACGCGCTGTTCGACAACTTCAACTGGCCGGCCAGCCCCACGCTGTTCACCGGCTGGTCCGAGTCGGGTTCCGCCTCGATCGACGGCGGCGTGCGCCCCAGCCACTCGGCGGGCAACGCGCTCTACATCCCGGACCCGTACCCGGACGCCGCGGCGTCGACGCACTGGGTGGCCCGCAGCGCCTACCTGCAGCTGCCCGCTGCCGGGCCGGTGTACGCGTACTTCAACCACCACTACTCGTTCGACTACATCGGCAACGACGGTGAGAACCCGCTGACTTACTTCGACGGCGGCCGCGTGCTGCTCCAGGTCGAGGGTTCCACCGCGTGGACGGCGCTGACGTCCGGATGGGTCAACGGTCCCACCAAGCCGCTGTACGACTTCGGCGGCAAATGGTTCAGCGGCGACAGCCTGGGCTGGGTTTCCAGCCGGGTGGACCTGACGGCCTACAAGGGCAAGAAGGTGAAGCTGCGCTTCGAGGTGCAGACCGACGGCGTCGACCCGGCCAGTGCCGCGTACGGCTGGTGGATCGACAACCTGCGGGTCTACAACTGCTCGGGCAAGCGCCCGCTGACCAACGACATCAACGGTGACGGCTACGGCGATCTGGCGATCGGCGAGCCGGGCCGGCAGATCTCCGGCCAGAACGGCGGCGGCGCGATCCGCGCCATGTACGGCCACTCGGGCGGCGTGGACCCGCTGGGCAACCAGCTCTACAGCCAGGACAACGCCTACGTGGCCGGCACCTCGGCCGGCAACGGCAACTTCGGCGCCGCGGTCGCGACCGCTGACGTCGACGCCGACGGGTTCGCCGACATCGCGGCGGGTTCGCCCGGCAGCCCGGTCAACGAGGGCGCGCTCACCCTGCTGCGTGGCACGGTTTGGGGTCTGACCGCACAGGGTTCGGCCTCCATCCCGGCCTCGGCGACGATTCCGGGCACGGGCCCGCACCGCTTCGGTGCGGCGGTCGCCGCCGGTGACTTCAACGGCGACGGCTTCGGCGACATCGCCGTCGGCGCGCCGGGCAACACCGGCAACCGCGGCGGCGTGAAGGTGATCTACGGCTCGGTCAACCGGCTCGTGGTCACCGCCGGCACCGCCAACTGGTTCACCCAGGACACCGGTGCCATCCCGGACACCGCCGAGGACGGCGACCTGTTCGGCGCGGCCCTGGCCGCGGGCGACTTCAACGGTGACGGGCGCACCGACCTCGCGGTCGGCGCTCCCGGCGAGAACGGTGCGGGCTCGGTGACGGTCCTGCTCGGCTCGGCCTCCGGCATCACCGCGACCGGGTCGCAGGCGTTCGAGCAGGGCGGCCTGGCGGACAGCAGCGAGGCGGGCGACGAGTTCGGCGCCGCGCTGGGCGCCGGTGACGTGACCGGTGACGGCAAGGCCGACCTCGCGGTCGGCGCGCCGGGCGAGGACACCGGTGCCGGTGCGATCTTCCTGATCCGCGGCACCACGACCGGCCTGACCACCGCGTCGAGCCAGGTCCTGCGCCAGGGTGCCGGGGTCGTCCCGGACACCGCCGAGGCGGGCGACCGCTTCGGTGCGACGGTCACCGTCGGTGACCTGAACGCCGACGGCAAGGCCGACGTCGCCGCGGCGGCTCCGAGCGAGGACCTCGGCGCGGCCACCGACGCCGGTGCCGTGATCACCCTGCCGGGCTCGACCACGGGCCTGACCACCGCCGGAGCGATCTGGCAGCAGGGTGCGAACGGGGTGACCGACACGGCCGAGACCGGTGACCAGTTCGGCACCGCGCTGCTCGCGTCGAAGATCCGCAACAGCACCAAGTTCGACCTGTTCGTGGGCGTTCCCCTCGAGGACGCGGGCTTCGTGGATCAGGGCATGATCCACTTCCTGCCGGCGTACGGGACGGGCACCATCCAGGGCTACACCCAGGGTGGCATGGTCGGCGGCGGTATGGTGTCGGCCAAGTTCGGTGGCGGTCTCGGCTGAGTCCGCACCGGTACTGAAGCATCAAGGAAGGGCCCGCTTCGGCGGGCCCTTCCGCTGTTCCCGGCCACCGTGCGCGAGGGCCGCCGATCCCTCCGTCGACGAGCATCCGGTCGTCCCACGCGGTGGCGGCAGCGGCGGCGGGGCAGCCGGGCGGTCTCCGTCGGGCAGGCCGCACCGTCCGAACGTGACGGAGAACCCCGGAGCAGTCATCGCGGCTGGCCCCTGCTCATCGGGCTGCGCGTCTGCTCGTCAAGCTGCATGTCTCTGCTCATCGCGCTGCGCGTCGGTTCGTCAGCTGCGCGCCTGATGACACGAAGCTCCGTTCCTGCTGTTCTGACAGCAGGAACGGAGCTTCGATCAGGTAGCGCCGCTGCTCGTGCGCAAGCTCGCCGACGTCGATGCTCCGTTGCCGGGATCGGGCCGAGGGACTGTCGGCCTGCCTCCGTTGGTGACGCGCCGGGGTGGCGCGGTCCTGGAGCGACGGGACGGCTCGCTCAGCGCTGGCGCGACTCGGGGTCGTACGCCGCGATGGCGTCCTTCGACAGGATCTCCGTCTGGTTCATGTTGCCCACGACGTCGCGGATCCTGGGCAGCATCGCGGTCTCGGCCGAGGCCACGGAGGACTGGACGGCCTGCGCGTGCTGCCTGGCCCACCAGGCGACGCCGGCCACGGTCCACAGCAGCGCGGGCAGCACCGGGTCTGCCAGGGCCGGGGACACCACCGAGGCCAGCGCCGCGAAGAGCACCGCCGCGACGGCCCACACGGCGCGGGTGTCCGGCACCGGCCGGGGGCCGCGGACACCGGCTGGAGCGGTGGGGGTCAGCAGGTCCCGGGCCACGGCGAACAGCCACACCAGGTAGACGATCAGGCCCATCAGCCCGGTCTCCACCACCAGCCGCAGCCAGAAGGAGTCGAGCTGCCCGGACCCGGTGCCGGGCGGGGAGGCGGCGGCACCGTCCACCGCGACGATCTCGGCGGACCGGCCGGTGCCGTGGCCCAGCAGCGGCCGGCTCTGCAGCTTCTGGACCGCCTCCATGACGCCCGAGCGGCGGTCGTCGGCCGCACCCGGGGCCGGTGACGTGTCCGGCTGCGGGGCGAAGGAGGTCGCCGCGCCGGTCGGTGCGGCGCTCGCGGCCGGTGCCGGCCGGTCGGTGCCGGGCCGGACGGCGACCGCCGCGGCCGTGCACGTCAGGAGGATCAGGCCCACCGCGAGAACGCGTCCGCGGTGCGCGCGGAGCAGCACCGCGACCAGCACGACGCCGGCGAGCGCGGCGGCCACGGACTCCCACGAGTAGGTGGCGGCCAGCGCGACGGCGGACCCGGCGACGGCGAGCCACCAGGCGGGCCCGACGCGGTCGCGGACCGCCAGCCACGCCGTCAGGCCCAGCAGCGCGAGACCGAGGGCGTACCCCAGCTGCTGCGGATGCGCCAGCAGCCCCTGCACGCGGTCCTGATCGGCCCAGGCCAGGTCGTCGTGGCCGACGGCCCGGTAGGCCGGGGAGCCGAGGGCGAGCTGTGCCAGCGCCGCGCCGACGTTGGCGGCGAGCAGGGCGGCCGGGATGGCCAGGATCGCGCCCAGCTTGGCCCAGGAGGTGTCCACGACCCGGAGGGCGTAGAAGACGGCGATGCCGCGCACGTACGTCAGCAGCGCCGGACCGGCGAGCGACGCCGCGACGTCGTTCACGACGGCCGACAGCACCATGACGAGGACCACGGCGAGCAGGGCGAGGTCGGCGCCGCTGCGGAGCCGTCCCCAGCTCCGGTCCACCAGGATCTTGAGGAGGGTCGCCGCGGTGAGCACGATGAGGATCAGGTCGGCCGGCCGGATCTGCACCGTGCCCGCGTCGAGGTCGAAGCTGCCGGCGGGCCTGCCCAGCAGCCCGGATTCGGTGCTGAGCAGGACCTCGGCCAGGGTGGCCGCGACGGCCAGCAGGATCACCAGGGACAGGCCCCGGGAGATCGGGCCGGGGCCGCGTCGCGCGCGGTGCTGCCGCGAGCCCGCGGCCCGCCCCGCCCCGGTCGCGGCCGGCGGTGGGTTCCGATCGTTCACAACAGCACTTCCCCGTGTTGCTTAGGTTTGCCGGCGGTCCGGGCGTCGGGGGCCGGACCGCTGGGGCGTTACTTCTTGGCCAGTGCCTTGAGCTGCGCGATGTCGTCGGCCACCAGTGCCTCGTAGAACGGCCCCACCTTGGCGGTGTCGGCCAGCACGACGCTCTCCGAACCCTTGCGGCCGGTGCCGGTGGTGGGGCTGGTGTAGAACTCCAGCGCGCCGCCCTTGATGCCGCGCAGTTCCAGGGCCGTGTCGAGCAGCGACATGGTCCGGTCGACCGAGACAGCGCCCGCGGTCGCGTTGAGGAAGGAGCTCAGCTTGCCGGGGCTGGACAGCAGGCCGCCGGAGGAGGCCTTGTTCACGATGGCCTTGATGACCTGCTGCTGGTGCTGGATCCGGGCGAAGTCGCCGGTGGCGAACTGCTTGCGCTGCCGGGCGTAGTCCAGCGCCTCGTCGCCGTCCATGACCTGCTTGCCGGCGGTGAAGCGGCGGAAGGGCGGGTGGATGGAGGTGAAGTTGCTCTCGACGGTGATCTCCACGCCGCCCAGGGCGTCCACGATCTCCTTGAAGCCGGCGAAGTCGATCACGATCACGTTGTCGATGCGGACCTTGGTGAACTTCTCGACGGTCTGCACCATCAGCGGGATGCCGCCCCAGGCGTACGCAGCGTTGATCTTCGCTTCGCGCCCTCCGTTGCCGTTCTTGGCCCGGGGGACGTGGACCCAGGTGTCGCGGGGGATGGAGATCAGCTGCGCGCTCGCGTGGTCCTTGGGCACGTGCGCCAGGATGATGGTGTCGGTGCGGGACCCGGCGGTGGCGTCCGGGTCGCGGGTGTCGCTGCCGAGGATCAGGTAGTTCTTGGTCTCGGGCTCGGCCTTCACCGGCCGCTCCGCCTCGGGGATCTCCTCGAAGGCGTCGACGCGCTCGATGCCGGAGTCGACCGAGCGCAGGTAGAGGCCGCCGGCCACCAGGCCGCCGCCGCCGAGCAGCGCGATCACCAGCAGGGTGATCAGGACGATGCGCTTGGCCTTCCGGCGCCGCCGCGACTGCTGCTTGCCGTCGGGCAACTCCGCTGCGGGGTCGACGAGCTGAGTCTCGTCATCGTCGGCGTGTCGGGAGTGGGACGGGTTCACAGAATGCGAGGGGGACCGGCGTGCCATGGCCGGGATCCTACTGAGTGTGAGACTGTTTCGGTGACCTGCTGTGATCAGCCAGCGGGGGCCGGTGCCGAATAGTGGCTATCGTCACAGCAGGTCAGCGCCGCTGCAGAGACCTCACGGGCGATGGCGGAAACGGCATGCTGCGACGGTCGGCAGCCGCATCCCCGCCATCGCCCGTCGCGGACGATTACGCGCTGGCGCCGAATGCCTGCTCCAGGATGGCCAGCCCCCGGTCGAGCTCGGCGTCGGAGATGACCAGCGGGGGCAGGAAGCGGAAGACGTTGCCCCAGGTGCCGCAGGTCAGCGTGAGCAGGCCGGCGGCGTGGCAGGCCTTGTTGACCGCGCCCGTCAGGACCGGGTCCGGATCGAGGGTGCCGGGCCTGGTCAGCTCGATCGCGACCATGGCGCCCCGGCCGCGCACCTGCGCGATCTGCGGGTACTTGCCGGCCAGCGTGGTCAGCCGCTCGGTCAGCGTCGCGCCGATGCGGCGGGCCGCGGCGGCGAGGTCCAGCTCGCGCATGGTCTCGATCGAGGCCAGCGCCGCCGCGCAGGCGAGCGGGTTGCCGCCGTACGTGCCGCCGAGGCCGCCGACGTGCACCGCGTCCATCACCTCCGCCCGGCCCGTCACGGCCGCCAGCGGCAGGCCGCCCGCGATGCCCTTCGCCGTGGTGATCAGGTCGGGCACCACCTGCTCGTGCTCGCTGGCGAACCAGTCGCCGGTCCGGCAGAAGCCGGTCTGGATCTCGTCGGCGACGAACAGCGCGCCGTTGGCCGAGGCCCACGACGCCAGCGCGGGCAGGAACCCGGGCGCGGGCACCACGAAGCCGCCCTCGCCCTGGATCGGCTCGATCACGACGGCGGCCACGTTGCCCGCTCCGACCTGCGTCGAGATCGCATCGATCGCCCGCGCCGCCGCCTGCTCGCCGGTCAGCCCGTCGTGCAGCGGGTACGACATCGGTGTCCGGTACACCTCTGGCGCGAACGGCCCGAAGCCGTGCTTGTAGGGCATGTTCTTCGCGGTCAGCGCCATGGTCAGGTTCGTCCGGCCGTGGTAGCCGTGCTCGAACACGATCACGGCCTGCCGCCCGGTGGCGTACCGGGCGATCTTCACGGCGTTCTCGACCGCCTCCGCGCCGGAGTTGAACAGCGCCGAGCGCTTCTCGTGCGCGCCGGGCGTCAGCTCGTTGAGCCGCTCGCAGACCGACACATACGACTCGTACGGCGTCACCATGAAGCACGTGTGGGTGAACCGCTCCACCTGCTCGCGCACCGCCGCGACCACCGCCGGGGCGCTGTTGCCCACGTTGGTGACGGCGATGCCGGCCGCGAAGTCGATCCACTCCCGCCCGTCGACGTCGGTCAGCGTGCCGCCCGAGGCGCGCTCGACGTAGGAGGACAGCACCGAGCCGACGCCGCGGGCCACCGCTCCGGCGCGGCGGGCGTGGAGGTCCGAAGAGGCGCTCACGGTCACTCTCCGATGTTGTGCATGACGTGCTTGACCCGGGTGTAGTCCTCAAGCCCGTACGCGGACAGGTCCTTGCCGTACCCGGACTGCTTGAAGCCGCCGTGCGGCATCTCGGCGACCAGCGGGATGTGCGTGTTCACCCAGACGCAGCCGAAGTCGAGCCGCCTGCTCAGCCGCATCGCGCGGCCGTGGTCGGCCGTCCACACGCTGGACGCCAGGCCGTAGCGGCAGTCGTTGGCGTACCGCAGCGCCTCGGCCTCGTCGGCGACCTTCTGCACGGTGATGACCGGGCCGAACACCTCGTCGGTGACGATCTCGTCGCCCTGGACCAGGTCCGCGACGACGGTCGGGGCGAAGAAGTAGCCGCGCTCGCCGACGCGCTCGCCGCCCGCCGTGATGCGCGCGTGCGCGGGCAGCCGCTCCAGGAAGCCGGTGACCTTGGCGAGCTGGTTGGCGTTGTTGAGCGGGCCGTAGAGCACGTCCTCGTCGTCGGGCGCGCCCGTCTTCAGGTTGCGCGCCTGCTCGGTGAGCGCCGCGACGAACGCGTCGTACGCCCCCTCGGTGACCAGCACGCGGGTGGCCGCGGTGCAGTCCTGGCCCGCGTTGAAGAACCCGGCGATCGCGATGCCCTCGGCGGCCGCGGCGAGGTCGGCGTCGTCGAAGACCATGACCGGGGCCTTGCCGCCCAGCTCCAGGTGGGTCCGCTTGAGCGCGGGCGCGGCCGAGGCGGCGACCTCGGACCCGGCCCGGGTGGAGCCGGTGATCGAGACCAGCGCCGGGGTCGGGTGCGCGACCAGCGCGCGTCCGGTGTCGCGGTCGCCGCAGACCACGTTGAACACGCCCGGCGGCAGGAACTCGCTCGCGATCTCGGCCAGCAGCAGCGTCGACATCGGCGTGGTGTCCGACGGCTTGAGCACCACCGTGTTGCCCGCCGCGATCGCCGGGGCGAACTTCCACACCGCCATCATCAGCGGGTAGTTCCACGGCGTGACCTGCGCGCACACGCCGATCGGCTCGCGGCGCACGTAGCTGGTCAGGTTCGCCATGTACTCCCCGGCGGAGCGCCCCTCCAGCAGCCGGGCGGCGCCCGCGAAGAAGCGGAGCTGGTCGATCGCCGGCGGCAGCTCCTCGCTCGCGGTCAGGTGCAGCGGCTTGCCGGTGTTGCGGCTCTCCAGCCGCACCAGCTCGTCGGCGCGCGCCTCGACCGCATCGGCGATCTTCAGCAGCGCCCGCTGCCGCTCGCTCGGCGTGGTGTCGCGCCACGTCTCGAACGCCGCGGCCGCCGCGGCCATGGCGTCCTCGACGTCCTGCTTGCCGGAGACGGGCGCGCTCGCGATCACCTCACCGGTGCACGGGTCGATCAGGTCCGCGTAGCCGCCGTCCACGGGCGCTACGTGCTTTCCGTTGATGAAGTTGGCCAGTGTCTCTGTCATCGGTGGCATAGCGCTATCCTCGCGACGAAATCCGCAACCAGCAAGGGTCTTGAGCAACTGTTTTCGTGCAGTAGGGTAGGTCTCATGGCCGATCAGACCCCGTACTGGATCGCGGGCTCCCCGGAGTCGAGCGACGACCTCGTCGTCGTCCGTAACCCCTACGACGGTCGGGTGGTCGGTCAGACCGCCAACGCTACGCCTGAACAGGTCGAAAACGCCGTCGCCGCAGCGGTGAAGGCCGCGCCGGAGGCGGCCCGGCTGCCCGCCGCGGCCCGCGCCGCCGCCCTCGACCACGTGAGCCGGCGGCTGGCCGAGCGCGGCGACGAGGTGGCCGCGCTGATCTGCGCCGAGAACGGCAAGCCGCTCATGTGGGCCAAGGCCGAGCTGGGCCGCGCCGTGTCGACCTTCCGCTGGGCCGCCGAGGAGGCGCGCCGGTTCTCCGGCGAGCTGATGCGGCTGGACACCGACCCGGCCGCGGCCGGCCGGATGGCGATCGTCCGCCGCTTCCCCAAGGGGCCGGTGCTCGGCATCAGCCCGTTCAACTTCCCGCTGAACCTGGTCGCGCACAAGGTCGCCCCGGCGATCGCCGTCGGCGCCCCGATCATCGTCAAGCCGGCCCCGGCCACCCCGCTGTCCGCGCTGCTGCTCGGCGAGCTGCTGGCCGAGACCGACCTGCCCGCGGGCATGTTCTCCATCGTGCCGATCCCCAACGACCGGGCGCCCGCGCTGGTCGCCGACCCGCGGCTGCCGGTCGTCTCGTTCACCGGCTCCGGCCCCGTCGGCGCCGCGATCCAGGCCGCCGTGCCGCACAAGCACGTCACCCTGGAGCTGGGCGGCAACGCCGCGGCCGTGGTCTGCGCCGACTACCGCGACCTGGCCTGGGCGGCGCAGCGCATCGCCCTGTTCGGCAACTACCAGGCCGGGCAGAGCTGCATCGCGGTGCAGCGCGTCATCGTGCACCGCGACCAGGCCGAGGCGTTCGTGCCGAAGCTGGTGGAGGCGGTGCGGGGCCTGCGTACCGGCGACCCGGCCGCACCGGACACCCAGGTCGGCCCGCTGATCAACGAGGCTGCCGCGGAGCGCGTGGCGAGCTGGGTCGACGAGGCCGTCGCGGCCGGGGCCCGCGTGCTGGTGGGCGGCGTCCGCGACGGGGCGAACTACGCCCCGACCGTGCTGGCCGACGTGCCCGCCACCGCCAAGGTCGCCTGCGACGAGGTCTTCGGGCCGGTGCTGGTGGTCTCCACCGTGGACTCGGACGAGGCCGCGTTCGCGGCGGTCAACGACTCGGCCTTCGGCCTGCAGGCCGGGGTGTTCACCGCCGACCTGCAGACGGCGTTCGCGGCGCACGCGACGCTCCAGGTGGGCGGCGTGATCGTCGGCGACGTGCCGTCGTTCCGCGCCGACCAGATGCCGTACGGCGGGGTCAAGGGCTCCGGCACCGGCCGCGAGGGCCTGCGCAGCGCCATGGACGACTACACCGACCCCCGAGTGATGGTGCTCACGGGCCTCCAGCTCTGAGTGCCGACCATCCGACACCTGCCTGCACGGACTCCGCCCACGCTGCGACGACGGCCGTGGGCGGAGTCCTCCGTTCACAGGACTGTTCGCGCGCCAGTCCCGGGTACGTGACAGACGGTGGTTAGGGTGAGCGTTTAGTCGAGGTATGAGGAGTAGCCGTGTCTGACCTGTCCCAGATCGTCAAGGCGTACGACGTCCGCGGCACCGTGCCGGACCAGCTGAACGAGCCGGTGGCCGGCGCGCTGGGCCGGGCGTTCGCGCGGACGCTGCGGGCGCTGGGGGAGGACCGCGGCACCGTCGTGGTCGCGCACGACATGCGCGAGTCAGGTCCGGCCCTGGTCAAGGCGTTCACCGACGGCGTACGCGCCGAGGGCATGAACGTGGTCAACGCCGGTCTCGGCTCCACCGACCTGCTGTACTACGCCTCCGGCATCCTGGACCTGCCCGGCGCGATGTTCACCGCCAGCCACAACCCGGCCCAGTACAACGGCATCAAGCTGTGCTTCGCGGGCGCGAAGCCGGTCGGCCAGGCCAGCGGGCTGTCCGCGATCCGCGACGGCGCCCAGGCGCTGCTCGACTCGGGCGAGGAAATGCCCGAGCCGGCCGGCACGATCGAGACCCGGGAGCTGCTCGCCGACTACGCGGCGCACCTGCGCACGCTGGTGGACCTGAGCGGGATCCGGCCGCTGAAGGTGGTCGTCGACGCCGGCAACGGCATGGGCGGGTACACCGTGCCCGCGGTGCTCGGCGACGCGGTGCTGCCGGCGCTGCCGCTGGAGATCGTCCCGCTCTACTTCGAGCTGGACGGCTCGTTCCCGAACCACGAGGCCAACCCGCTGGAGCCGGCGAACCTGGTGGACCTGCAGGCCGCGGTACGCGAGCACGGGGCCGACCTGGGCCTGGCCTTCGACGGCGACGCCGACCGCTGCTTCGTGGTCGACGCCGAGGGCGCGCCGGTCTCCCCGTCCGCGGTGACCGCGCTGGTCGCCACGCGCGAGCTGGCGAAGTACCCGGGCGCGACGATCATCCACAACCTGATCACCTCTTCGGCCGTGCCGGAGATCGTGCGCGAGCAGGGCGGTGTCCCGGTGCGCACCCGGGTGGGGCACTCCTTCATCAAGGCGGAGATGGCGAGCACCGGCGCGGTGTTCGGCGGCGAGCACTCGGCGCACTACTACTTCCGCGACTTCTGGGGTGCGGACACCGGCATGCTGGCCGCGATGCACGTGCTCGCGGCGCTCGGCGAGCAGGACGGCCCGCTGTCGGAGCTGGGCCGCCGCTACGAGCGCTACATCTCGTCGGGTGAGATCAACTCGGTGGTGGCCGACCAGGGCGCGAAGCTGGCGCAGGTGCGGTCCCACTTCGCCGGCGAGGAGCAGGACGAGCTGGACGGCCTGACCGTCTCGTTCGCCGACGGCGCCTGGGTCAACCTGCGCGCCTCCAACACCGAGCCGCTGCTGCGGCTGAACGTCGAGGCCCCGACGCAGCAGCGGATGTCGCAGCTGCGCGACGAGGTGCTCAAGCTGGTCCGTGGGTAGGCTGCTCGCGGAACGTGCGAGTCACCCGGTGCGGCGCGCAAGCGGCGGCGGACCGGGTGGCTCCGGGCTCAGCCGGTGATCTGAAGGAGACCGACGTGTCGCTCGCCCCGCAACTGCTCGAAGTGCTGGCCTGCCCGGCGGAGGACCACGCCCCGCTGCGGCACGACCCCGACGCGCAGACGCTGACCTGCACCTCCTGCGGCCGGGTGTACCCGGTCCGGGACGGGCTGCCGGTGCTGCTGCTCGACGAGGTGCTGACCGAACCGGCGGGTGAGTGATGGGCGCTCCCATCGACGGCTCCGCCGGCGTACGCGGCAACCGCTATTTCGACGAGGCGCTGCTGGACAACGCGCCGGCGCTGGCCGCGCGCGACCCCGGAGGCATGCTCCGGGCGATCGCGTCGGCCGGGGCGCAGGTGCGCGAGGCGACGTCGCTGACCGCCGAGGTGGACCTGACGCACCTGGCCGACGAGGGCCGGCCGCGCGCGGTCGTGGTGGTCGGCGCGGGCACCGCGGCACGCACCGGTGACATCCTCACCACCATCGCCGGGCCGCGCTGCCTGGTGCCGGTGCTGACCCACCGCAGCGTGGAGGTGCCGGGCTGGATCGGCGCCGCCGACGTGGTGCTGGCCGTGTCGGCGTCGGGCCGCTCGCCCGAGGCGCTGGCCGTGGCCGAGGCGGCGGGCCGCCGCGGCGCCCGGCTGGTGGGCATCGGCGCGCCGGGCTCGCCGCTGCAGTCGGTGGCCGAGCGCTACCGTGCCCCGTTCATCCCGGTGCCCCGCCGCGGCGCGGCGCGGGCGAACCTGTGGGGCCTGACCGTGCCGGTGCTGCTGGCCGCCCGTGCCCTGGGCCTGGTCAAGGTCAACGAGGCGGACCTGGCGGAGAGCGCGACCCGGCTGGACCAGGAGGCCGACCGCTGCCGCCCGACCGCCGAGACGTTCGTCAACCGGGCCAAGACGCTCGCCCTGAACCTGGCCGGCTCGGTTCCGGTGATCTGGGGCGACTCGCCGCTGGCCGCGGTCGCGGCGGTCCGCTACGGCGACATGCTCTCCGCCAACGCCCGCTACCCGATCGTCACCGACGCGCTCGGCGAGGCCGGCCGTGGCCGGGTCGGTCTGCTCGACGGCGTGTTCGGCGCGCTCGCGGCGGCCGAGCGGGACATCTTCGCTGATCCGGAGCTCGACGGCGTGACGGCCGACCCTCCGCGTCTGCGCGTGGTGCTGCTGTGCGACGGTGGTCTCGCCGACGAGAACAGTGCGGCGCAGACGACGGACCGGCGAGCCGAGGTGGTGCAGGACATCGCGGCGAGGCGCGGGATCGAGGTGGACGTGCTCACCGCCGAAGGCGGATCGGCGCTGGAGCGGTTCGCCTCACTGGTCGCGGCGACTGACTTCGCCTCGGTCTACCTCGGCCTCGGGCATGGCCTGGACCCGATGGCGGTGCCGGCCGTCACGGAGCTGAAGGAGCAGTTGCGCAAGTGAGCATCCGAGGCGAGCTCAACAACTACATGCACTACGGGGTGTCGGCGTGAGCGCGGGCGGCGGGACGAAGGCGATCGTCGCGGCGCTGCTGGCCAACGTCGGCATCGCGATCACCAAGTTCATCGCGTGGGCCCTGTCCGGGTCGTCGTCGATGCTCGCGGAGGCGATCCACTCGGTCGCCGACTCGGGCAACCAGGTGCTGCTGCTGTTCGGCGGCCGCCGGGCCAAGCGGGAGGCGACGCCGCTGCACCCGTTCGGCTACGGCCGGGAGCGGTACATCTACGCCTTCATCGTGTCGATCGTCCTGTTCAGCGTGGGCGGCCTGTTCGCACTGTATGAGGCGTACCACAAGTACCACGAGGCGATCGACTCGCCGGACCGGGGCGCGATCACGAGCTGGCAGTGGCTGCCGGTCACGGTGCTGATCGTCGCGATCGTCCTGGAGTCGTTCTCGTTCCGGACCGCCATCGTCGAGTCCAACGCGGTGCGTGGCAAGGCCTCGTGGAAGGAGTTCGTCCGCCGGGCGAAGGCGCCGGAGCTGCCGGTGATCCTGCTGGAGGATCTCGGCGCGCTGGTGGGTCTGATCCTGGCCCTGTTCGGCGTGTCGATGACCCTCATCACGGGCAACGGTCTCTGGGACGCCGCGGGCACTATGATGATCGGCCTGCTGCTGGTGGTCATCGCGATCATCCTGGCGGTCGAGACGAAGAGCCTGCTGCTGGGCGAGTCGGCGACCGACGAGGACGTCAAGGCGATCTCCGCCGCCATCACCGACGGGCCCGAGGTGGAGCGCGTGATCCACATGCGCACCCTGCACCTCGGCCCGGAGGAGCTGCTGGTCGCAGCCAAGATCGCGGTCCGGCACGACGAGTCCGCGGACGAGGTGGCCAAGGGCATCGACGCGGCGGAGGCCCGGATCCGGGCGGCCGTCCCGATCGCCCGGGTGATCTACCTAGAGCCGGACATCTACTACCAGAAGGGCTGACCGTGCGCCGACTCCACAACCGGATCCGGCCCTACGCGTGGGGCTCGCGCGAGGTCATCGCGCGGGTGCAGGGCCGGCCCGTGCCCAGCGATGGGCCCGAGGCCGAGCTGTGGGTCGGTGCACATCCCGACTGCTCCTCACTGGTGGACGGCGAACCGCTGGCCGACGTGATCGCGTCGGCGCCGGGCGACCTGCTCGGCGCCGACGCGCTGTCCCGGTACGGCGCGCGCCTGCCGTACCTGCTCAAGCTGCTGGCGGCGGAGCGGTCGCTGTCCCTGCAGGCACACCCCGACGCGCGCCAGGCGGCCGACGGCTACGCCGCCGAGGACGCCGCGGGCGTGCCGCGTGACGCGGCCCACCGCAGCTACGTCGACGCCAACCACAAGCCCGAGCTGCTGGTGGCGTACACCGACTTCGAGGCGCTGTGCGGGTTCCGCCCGGCGCAGGAGTCGGCGGAGCTGGTGGACGCGCTCGGCGTCACCTCGCTCAAGCCGGTGGTCGGCGCGCTGGCCGTCGGCGACCTGCGCGAGGCCGTACGCATGCTGCTGTCCTGGCCCGCGCACACCCGGGCGGAGCTGGTGGAGCAGGCCGTGGCGGCGTCCGGGGCACTGCCTGACGGCCCGGCCGGCGGCGGACCGCGCGGGCTGGTGCGGCTGCTCGCGCACGACTACCCGGGTGACGTCGGCGTGCTGGTGGCGCTGCTGCTCAACCACGTGGTGCTGGCGCCCGGCCAGGGCATCTGGATGCCCGCCGGCAACCTGCACGGCTACCTGCGCGGCGCCGGGGTCGAGATCATGGCGGCCAGTGACAACGTGCTGCGCGGCGGGCTGACCCCCAAGCACGTGAACGTGCCCGAGCTGCTGCGGGTGCTGCGCTTCGAGCCGCTGCACGCCCCGGTGCGCGACCCCGAGCCGGTGGCCCCGGGCGTGGTGACCTGGTCGGTGCCGGTCGACGACTTCCGCCTGCACCGCGTCCGGCTCGACGGCGCGGTCGGCGAGGCGGCGCTGGAGCCCGCGGGCCCGCGGACCGCGTTCTGCGTCGAGGGCACGGTGACCGTCCGCGACGGCGCCGGGTCGGCGCGGCTGTCCGGCGGCGAGGCCGCGTTCGGCGCCGCGGACGGCGGCAAGATGATCTTCTCGGGCGCGGGAGAGGCGTACCTGGCCTCGCTCTGAGCGGCCCGCATTCCATAACGGACGACGGTCCGCCCGGTTGAAAATGATCCCCATTTCTCAACCGGCGGGCCGTTTTCCGTGCCCGGAGACGTGTCGCGCCGCGGCGCGCCGTACGACTTGTCGGTTCTGCTTGACAGCGGAAACGCGGAGTGTAGCCTTTTAACCACGCAGCGTTATCGGGATCATCACCGTCCGGGTCACGCGCGGGGGAACCAAACCGGGGGGAGTGTGGCCCGGTTCCTGAGGCGGAGGGTCCGTCCGGGAACCGGGCCACACGTATGAGACGGCCGACCCACCGCCGGCGACCGGTTCTCCGCCGTAGGCGCCCCCCGGCGTAGGCTGTAGCACGCACTGGTCAGCCGACCGATTGGGAGTTCATCTATGGCCCGCACCCTTGCCCCCGGCGACTTCAAGGTCGCCGACCTCTCCCTCGCGGCCTTCGGCCGCAAGGAGATCCAGCTCGCCGAGCACGAGATGCCCGGCCTGATGGCGGTACGCCGCGAATACGCGTCCGCGCAGCCGCTGGCGGGGGCACGCATCGCCGGCTCGCTGCACATGACCGTGCAGACCGCGGTGCTGATCGAGACGCTGGTCGCGCTGGGCGCCGAGGTGCGCTGGGCCAGCTGCAACATCTTCTCCACCCAGGACCACGCCGCCGCCGCGATCGCGGTCGGCCCGGAGGGCTCCGTCGACGCCCCCGCCGGCGTGCCGGTGTTCGCCTGGAAGGGCGAGACGCTGGAGGAGTACTGGTGGTGCACCGAGCGGATCCTGCAGTGGCCGGACGGCGCGGGCCCGAACATGATCCTCGACGACGGCGGTGACGCCACGCTGCTGGTGCACAAGGGCGTGGAGTTCGAGGCGGCCGGCGCGGTGCCGTCGCCGGAGAGCGCCGACTCCGAGGAGTACGCCATCATCCTGGGCGTGCTGCAGCGCTCCCTGGTCGAGGACGCCAAGCGCTGGACGAACATCGCCGCGGGCATCAAGGGCGTGACCGAGGAGACCACCACCGGCGTGCACCGCCTCTACGAGATGCAGCAGACCGGCACGCTGCTCTTCCCGGCGATCAACGTCAACGACTCGGTCACCAAGAGCAAGTTCGACAACAAGTACGGCTGCCGCCACTCGCTCATCGACGGCATCAACCGCGCCACCGACGTGCTGATCGGCGGCAAGGTCGCGGTCGTGGCCGGCTACGGCGACGTGGGCAAGGGCTGCGCCGAGTCGCTGCGCGGCCAGGGCGCCCGGGTGATCGTCACCGAGATCGACCCGATCTGCGCGCTGCAGGCGGCGATGGACGGCTACCAGGTCGCCACCATGGAGGACGTGGTGGAGACGGCCGACATCTTCGTCACCTCGACCGGCTGCAAGGACGTCATCACGGCCGACCACATGAGCCGGATGAAGCACCAGGCGATCGTGGGCAACATCGGCCACTTCGACAACGAGATCGACATGGCCGGGCTCGGGCGGCTGCCCGGGATCGAGAAGATCAACATCAAGCCGCAGGTCGACGAGTGGCGCTTCGCCGACGGCCACTCGATCATCGTGCTCTCCGAGGGCCGCCTGCTGAACCTGGGCAACGCGACCGGCCACCCGTCGTTCGTGATGAGCAACAGCTTCACCAACCAGGTCATCGCGCAGATCGAGCTGTTCACCAAGCTCGACCAGTACCCGATCGGCGTCTACACGCTCGCCAAGCACCTGGACGAGAAGGTGGCCCGGCTGCACCTGGCCGCGCTCGGCGTCCGGCTCACCGAGCTGACCAAGCCGCAGGCCGACTACCTCGGCGTGCCGGTCGAGGGCCCGTACAAGCCGGACCACTACCGGTACTGAGCCGCCACCGCATGAGCGAAGGCCGGTGTCGGCCCCGGCCGGGCCGGATCGCGAGAAATCCTCAGCGGATGCCGGCGGTCGCCG